>CAJOOV010000194.1 GCA_905236265.1 uncultured Oscillospiraceae bacterium
GGCGAGAGTGGACGCCCTCTACCGGAGAACCGGCGGAGAGCCGATTCTGGACAACGGGCTGATTCGTCAGGAGCCTTTTGTCCTGAACACCCGCAACCGCACGCTGGAAAAAAACGGCCAGCGGGTGAAGCTGACGCAGGTGGAGTATGCGGTGATGAAGCTGTTTATGGACAATCCCGGCAAGGCGCTCTCACGGGACGAGATTCTGGAGTCCGTCTGGGGCAGGGACTATTTCGGAGAGGTGAAGATCGTGGATGTGAACATCCGCCGTCTGCGCCTGAAGGTGGAGGACGACCCGCAGAATCCCACCTTCATCACCACCGTTTGGGGCTATGGCTATAAATGGGGATTCTGAGTAAAAAGCGCAGCGCCGCCGGAAAGAAAAGCGTGGAAAAACCCCGCCAGAAGCACCGGCGGGGGAACAACCCCTCTGCCATCCGTGGGCTTCGCTCCCGGTGGATGGTAAACAGCGTGGGCGTGGTCATGGGTATCGTGGTGATCGTGGTGATTTTCATTACCATGGCACTGAGCAATTACTACTATACCTCCATGCAGGTAGGTCTTGAGTCCAAGGTGAACACCGCCAGCGAGTTTTTCTCCAGCTACGCCAACAACGAGTCGGAGTATCTGGAGATGGCGAACTACTACGTCAAGGAGTTTACGGAGAAGGACCGTCTGGAGCTGCAATTCATCGACACCCGGCGGCAGCGGGTGGTCTTCTCCTCCCTGTCCACCTACGGCCTGAACGCCATGACGCAGGAGATGACTCCGGATGTGGTGCAGGCCATGGAGAGCAAGACCACAGGGCGCTGGGTAGGGCGCAACAGCAGCACCGGCGAGCGGGTGATGGCTGCCTCTGCCCCCATTCTCCACGGGGGTGAGGTGAAGGGTGTGATGCGGATTGTCACCTCCCTGTCCGTGGTGGATCGCCAGATCATCTGGATTGTCCTGCTGGTCATGCTGGCCGGTATGGGGCTGGTCTGCATGATGTATGCTGTGAGCAGCTACTTCATCCGCTCCATTATCCGCCCGGTGGAGAGCATTACGGAGACCGCCCGGCAGATTGCCGACGGCAGCTACGGCGTACAGATCAAAAAGCAGTACAACGACGAAATCGGCCAGCTCACCGATGCCATCAATGATATGTCCAAGCGCATCAGCCAGAACGAGCGGATGAAGAGCGAGTTTATCTCCTCTGTCTCCCACGAGCTGCGCACCCCCCTCACGGCCATCAACGGCTGGGGAGAGACGCTGCTCAACGGGGAGCTCAGCGACCCGGAGGACTACAAAAAGGGGCTGTCCATCATGCTCAGCGAGGGAAAGCGTCTGGGGCAGATGGTGGAGGAGCTGCTGGACTTCTCCCGGATTGAGGACGGACGCTTTACCCTGAATATGGAGTCCATCGACATCAAGGCGGAGTTTGAGGACGCCGTGTTCACCTATTCCCAGATTTTCCCCAAGCAGGGGATTGTCCTGCACCACAACGAGTGCGAGGAGGAGTTTCCGCCCATGTCCGGCGACCCCCAGCGCCTGCGGCAGGTGTTCTGCAACCTGCTGGACAACGCCGCCAAGCACGGCGGCGCAGGGGGAGCCATCCAGACGGCGATTGCCGGACTGGAGGGGGCGGTCTGTATCACCATCCGGGATTACGGCCCCGGCATTCCGGAGGAGGAGCTGCCCTTTGTGAAGCGGAAGTTCTATAAAGGCTCCTCCAAGGCCAGAGGCAACGGCATCGGCCTTGCGGTGTGCGAGGAGATTATCACCCGCCACGGAGGCAGGCTGGACATCTCCAACGCCCCCGGCGGCGGCTGTCTGGTGCGGATTCTGCTGCCCCTTGCGGCGGCGCCGGTGAAGTCCGCCGGGGACACCTCAGCCCTGCCCCTGAAGGAGATTCGGGCGGAGATGACCCGTCAGGCGGCGGACGGATGAAACATTTGTTCCATATGACGGTTGCGAATAGAACATATGTTTGATATAATAGAGAAGAGGTCTGATATGGCAAAGAAGAGAGTTCCGTCCGGGGAGAGCTGCTTTCGCACCTCCATCGGCGGACAGGCGTTGATAGAGGGAATCCTGATGCGCGGCCCGGAGCGGCAGGCGATTGTGGTGCGCCGCCCGGACGGAGGGCTGGAGATCCGCACAGAGGAGCTGCATCTGGTCAAGGAGCGCTATCCCCTGCTGGGGCTGCCCCTGATCCGGGGCTGTGTCACCTTTCTGGATTCCATGTACCGGGGCGTGAAGGCGTTGATGTTCTCCGCCGAGTTCTATCCCGAGGAGGAGCAGGCGCAGCCCTCCCGGTTTGAGCTTTGGCTGGAGCAGCACCTGAGCAACGAGGCCTTCGGGAAGGCGGTCATCGGCTTCAGCGTTTTGGTGGGGATTGCCTTCTCTGTGGGACTGTTTTTCCTGCTCCCAGCCATTTTGACAAACCTTCTGGGACATCTGATCCCCATGAATAAGCTGGGGGTCAGCCTGACGGAGGGCGTGTTCCGGATTGCCATTTTCTTTACCTATCTTGTACTGATCTCCCGGATGAAGGACATCCGCCGGGTGTTCTCCTACCACGGGGCGGAGCATAAGACCATCTTCTGCTACGAGCGGGGATTGGAGCTGACGGTGGAGAACGTGCGGGACATGCCCCGGCACCATCCCCGCTGCGGCACCAGCTTTCTCTTTGTGGTGGTGGCGGTGGCGATACTGGTTCACGCCGCCCTGTTTACCCTGATTACCCCGCCCAATGTGTTCGTTCGGATGCTGCTGCAGCTCCTCTCCCTGCCGGTGATCGTCGCCATCAGCTATGAGTTTAACCGCTATGCCGGCGCTCACGACAACGCACTCACCCGTGTGCTCACGGCGCCGGGGCTTTGGATGCAGAATTTTACCACCTTCGAGCCGGATGATTCCATGATCGAGGTGGGGATTGCCTCTCTGAAGCTGGTACTGCCCAGCGTTCAGGGACAGGATGCGTGGTGATGGGAGGTCAGTATGGCAATTACCTATAACAATCTTTATCTGGATCTCCGCCAGCAGTTCCGGGAGGCGGGGATTGAAGCCGCAGCGCTGGAGGCCAGAGAGCTTTTGTGCCATGTGACCGGAAAGAATCAGGAGCAGCTTCTGGCAGATATGTACTACTACATGTCCTCAGACGTGGAGCGGAAGGTTCGCTCCCTTGCCGCCCGCCGTCTGGAGGGGGAGCCTGTGGCCTATCTGGTGGGGGAGTGGAGCTTCTGCGGCATTGATCTGGAGGTGGACCCCAATGTGCTGATTCCCAGAGTGGACACGGAGGTGGTGGCGGAGCAGGCGATTGCCAGAACCAGAGAGGTTCCCGGACAGGCGAGGGTGATGGATCTCTGCGCCGGAAGCGGCTGTATCGGCCTTGCCGTGGCGACCTACGCCAAAAACAGCCGTGTGGTGCTGGGCGATCTGTCCGACGAGGCGGTGAACCTCTGCCAGAGAAACCTCCGCCGCTGCGGGAAACGCTCCACAGTGACCTGCTTTCCGGTGGATGCCACAAAAGCGCCCCCTGCCCAGTTCGGGCGTTTTCATGTGATCGTCTCCAACCCGCCCTACATCCCCACAGGGGACATTCCCACGCTGGATGCCTCTGTGCGCAACTACGAGCCCCACATGGCTCTGGACGGGGGTGCTGACGGGCTGGATTTCTACCGAGCCATCAGCAGAGAGTGGAAAAAGGCGCTGCGCCCCGGCGGCTGGCTGATCTACGAGGTGGGCATTGGGCAGGCGGAGCAGGTCATGGCAATCATGGAGGGAGAGGGCTTTCTCTCCCTTGCCAGCTACCCGGATACGGCGGGCATTCCCCGTGTGGTAGAGGGCAGACTGGCTGACACTGACGAGAAACAGGAGAGCCCGCAGTCCTGACAATGGGACAGCGGATGTGATAGAATCAAAGAAAACCAAGGAGAGGAAGCAAGGCAATGGCAACAAAGAAACCAATGATCCGGCCTGCGGCACCGGCCAGCGATAAGAAAAAGGCGCTGGAAACCGCTGTGGCACAGATTGAGCGCACCTTCGGCAAGGGCTCCATCATGCGCATGGGGGACAATGCCAACATTCAGGTGGAGAGCATCCCCACGGGTTCTCTGGGGCTGGATCTTGCGCTGGGCATCGGCGGACTGCCCAAGGGACGGATTATCGAGATCTACGGCCCTGAGTCCTCCGGCAAGACCACCCTTGCCCTGCATGTGGTGGCAGAGGCGCAGAAGCTGGGGGGCGAGGTGGCCTATATCGACGCAGAGCACGCCATGGACCCCGGCTATGCCCGTGCGCTGGGGGTGGACATCGACTCTGTGCTGATCTCCCAGCCGGACACCGGCGAGCAGGCGCTGGAGATTACGGACCAGCTTGTCCGCTCCGGCGCAGTGGACGTGGTCGTGGTGGACTCCGTGGCCGCACTGGTGCCCAGAGCGGAGATCGAGGGTGAGATGGGGGACAGCTATGTGGGTCTGCAGGCCAGACTCATGAGTCAGGCGCTGCGTAAGCTCACCGGCTCCATCGGAAAGACCAACTGTATCTGCATCTTCATCAACCAGCTTCGTGAGAAGGTGGGCGTGATCTACGGCAACCCGGAGGTGACCACCGGAGGACGGGCGCTGAAGTTCTATTCCTCCGTGCGCATTGAGGTGCGCAGAGTCCAGTCCCTGAAGGTGGGGGATGAGCTCATCGGCAACCACACCCGTGCCAAGATCGTGAAGAACAAGGTGGCCCCCCCCTTCCGTGAGGCGGAGTTTGACATCATGTACGGTACAGGCATCTCCAAAACCGGAGAGATCGTGGATCTGGCTGTGCAGCTGGGTCTGGTGGAGAAGTCCGGCTCCTGGTATTCCATGGGGGAGATGCGTCTGGGTCAGGGCAGAGATGCCGCCAAGCAGTACATGGAGGATCACCCGGAGGTTGCGGATCAGCTTGAGGCGCAGATTCGTGCCAATGTCCACAAGCTGATGAGCCGTCAGGCGCTGGTAGCCGCCAAGGCGGCGGGACGCATCGGCGGGGAGGAGGAGCCCGGCGCACCGGCACCGGATTTGGACATCTCCGCAGAGGATTTTGAAGGCTGATGCCGAGGATTGAGCGGCTTGAGCCGTCGAAGCATGTGAAGGGCCGGTATCTCGTCTTTCTGGATACCGGGACACTGGTGAAGGTGGGGGAGCAGGAGCTTCTGGACTTTGCCCTGCGTCCCGGTCAGGAGCTGGACGGGGAGGAGCTTTGCAGGCTGCAGGCCTCCGGAGAGGACACGGCGGCAAAGGAGCAGGCAGCCCGCATGATAGGCCGCCGCCCCCTGTCCAAGGGGGAGCTGGTTGACCGCCTTGTCTCCAAGGGAGAGGGGGCGGCCAATGCCCGGCGGGCAGCGGACTGGCTGGAGGAGCTGGGGGCAGTCAATGACGGGGAGTATGCCGGAATGATTGTGCGCCACTATGACCGCATGGGCTACGGCCCCCAGAAGCTCCGGGAGGAGCTGTTTCGCAGAAAGGTTCCGAAGGAGCTGTGGGCGCAGGCGCTGGAGCAGGCGAGACCCCAGCGGGAGGTTGTGGCGGAATACCTCGCCGCCAGACTGCGCCGCCGGGAGATCAGCGAGAAGGAGCTGCAGCGTCAGGTGAATGCCCTGCGCCGGCGGGGCTTTGGCTGGGAGGCCATCCGGGAGGAGATCGCCCCGTACCGGGCAGATTCTGAATACATCGACTAATCATCATCCCCCGGCTAAGCCGGGGGATGATTCTTCTAATGCCCGCAAATAAAAGTTGAGTTGCAGAGGCGAATCTGCTATACTCTACGGAAAAGACCGCCGGGGAAAAGGGGAGCGCTATGGAAGAGAGAATCGCCTTTATCAGTCTGGGCTGTGATAAAAACCGGGTGAACTGCGAGCAGATGGCTGCTCTGGTGCAGGATGCGGGTTATACCGTGGTGGACGAGCCGGAGGGGGCGGATGTTTGTGTCATAAACACCTGCGGCTTCATTGATGCGGCAAAGGAGGAGGCCATTGCCGTCATTCTGGAAATGGCAGCGCTGAAGCAGCAGGGGGCACTGGGAAAGATTCTGGTCTCAGGGTGCCTCTCCCAGCGGTATCGGGAGGAGATTCGCTCCGAGCTGCCAGAGGTAGACGGAATGCTGGGCACCGGCAGCTATACCGACATTGTTTCCGCCCTTGAGGACGTCCTCTCCGGCAAAAGCGGGGAATACTTTGGCGACATCAACCACACCATAGAGGACGGGGATCGTATGATCTCCACCCAGCCGTGGACGGCCTATCTGAAGATTGCGGAGGGCTGCTCCAATCGTTGCGCCTTCTGCGTCATTCCCAAGCTGCGGGGCAAATACCGCAGCCGCCCCATGGAGTCCATTCTGGCAGAGGCGAGGGCGCTGGAAGCGCAGGGCGTGGAGGAGCTGATTCTGATTGCCCAGGACGTGTCCCGCTACGGCAAGGAGCTGTATGGGAGATACGCCCTTGCAGAGCTGCTCACTGAGCTGTGCAAGCTGGACTTCCACTGGATCCGCCTCCATTACCTCTACCCGGACGCCATCACGGACGAGTTGATTGCGGTCATGGCAAGGGAGGAGAAAATCGTCAACTATGTGGACATCCCCATCCAGCACGTCAACGACGGCATTCTAAAGGCCATGTGCCGCCGGGGGAGCAAGCAGTATCTCACGAAGCTGTTTCACACGCTGCGCCAGCGTCTTCCCGGCGTGGTCATCCGCACCAGCCTGATCTGCGGCCTCCCCGGCGAGGGAGAGGCGGAGTTCGAGGAGCTTTGCACCTTCCTGAGAGAGGAGCGGCTGGAACGGGCGGGTGTGTTTGCCTTCTCCCCGGAGGAGGGTACGCCCGCTGCCGCCATGCCGGATCAGGTCAGCGCCGAGGAGGCACAGCGCCGGGTGGAGCTGGTGTCCCAGCTTCAGGCGCAGGTCATGGACGAGTGGAACGAAAACCAGCTGGGCAGCGTCACGGAGGTGCTGGTGGAGCGGTTCGACGAGGAGATGGGCTGCTGGGCAGGGCGCACCTATGCCGATTCCCCCGGCGTGGACGGCACGGTGTACTTTACGGCGGCAGGCGAGGTGCCGCTGGGCAGCTTTGTTCCCGTACTGCTCACCGGGACAGAGGACGGCGAGCTGATGGGAGAGATTGACGCTTGGGAGGCGTGAGAGTATGAATACAGCCAATAAAATCACCCTGTTCCGGGTGGTGCTGATTCCGGTTTTTGTGGTCATCTGCTACCTGAGTGCGCCGTGGGCAAAATGGGCGGCGCTTGCAGTGTTCCTCGTGGCCAGCCTCAGCGACTTTGCAGACGGGTATATTGCCCGGCACTACAATCAGGTGACGGACTTCGGCAAGTTCCTTGACCCCATTGCAGACAAGCTGCTGGTGACCTCCGCCATGCTCTTGTTTGTGGAGCAGGGGAGAATGCCGGCATGGGTGCTGCTGTGCGTCATCGCAAGAGAGTTTGCCGTCTCCGCACTGCGTCTGGTGGCGGTGGACAACGGCAGGGTGATTGCGGCAGGCTGGTCAGGGAAGGTAAAGACCGCCGCAACCATGGTCTGCATCTGCGTCATGCTGGTGTTTGCCCTCCCCACGCTGGATACCGTGTGCAACGCCGTGATTCTGGTGACGACGGTTTACTCCGGGGCGGAGTATTTCTCCAAAAACCGGGACGTGATCAATCCGAATAAATAACAAACACCGCCGCCTGCTGAAACGTGCCAGCAGACGGCGGTTATAGGTATCTTATTCCTGTTCCAGAAGATAGGGTACGCTTTTGAAGAAGGCGTGGGCGGTGCTGCTGTTGACAGAGAGCTGGGCATAGCGCATACTGTCCGCCGGATTCAGCTCTGTCTGGCTCAGGTGCATCAAAAGCGCCGCCTGCTTTTCCACCATCTCCGGGGAGGAGATTTCCTGTTTCCGCAGATCCATAATGTCATGGATCTGGCTGCGAATCACGGATTCCATCTTCCGCTCCATCCGCTCAATCCCCTCGTCAAGCTGGGGCATCACCAGAACACTCTCAAGGGACTGCACCAAAAGGGACATATACTCATAGATATAGAATACGGAGTGGAGGTTGCGGTATTCATAGGGCAGGAGA
>CAJOOV010000195.1 GCA_905236265.1 uncultured Oscillospiraceae bacterium
CTATGACTTCTGCCCGGTGCAGCACCCGGCGGACGACACCACCACCGACATTATCACCACCCACTTTGAATATCACTCCATGGAGGAGAACCTGCTGAAGCTGGACATGCTGGGGCACGATGACCCCACCATGATCCGTATGCTGCAGGACGTGTCCGGGGTAGACCCCATCACCATCCCGCTGGACGATAAGGACACCATGTCCATTTTCTGCTCCTCCAAGGTGCTGGGCTTTGAAAACGACCCCATCCTCGGCCCCACCGGGGCGGTGGCCATCCCGGAATTCGGCACCGGCTTTACCAGACAGATGCTCATTGACACCATGCCCAAGGATTTTAATACCCTGCTGCGCCTCTCCGGCTTCTCCCATGGCACGGATGTGTGGCTGGGCAATGCCAAGGATCTGATCGTCTCCGGCACCGCCTCCGTCTCCGAGGCAGTGGGCTGCCGTGACGACATTATGATCTACCTGATTCAAAAGGGCATCGAACCGCTGAAGGCGTTTAAGTTTATGGAGGCGGTGCGAAAGGGGGTCATCCACAAGGGGAAGAGCTGGCCGGAGGGCATTGAGGAGGAGATGCGTGCGCACGATATACCGGAGTGGTACATTGAATCCTGCCGGAAGATTAAGTATCTGTTCCCAAAAGCCCACGCCGTGGCCTATGTGATGATGGCCTTTCGGATTGCATGGTTTAAGGTGCATGACCCCCTTGCATTTTATGCCGCCTATTTCTCCATCCGGGCAAAGGCGGTGGATGCCACCTGCATGTGTCTGGGCTATGACGTGTGCATGGACAAGATGAAGGAGCTGCGTGAAAAGGAGAAAAAGACGGATATTGAGGATAAAATGCTCACCACGCTGGAGGTGTGCTATGAGTTCTACATCCGGGGCTTTACCTTCTCCAAAATGGATCTCTACCAATCTGACGCCACCCGTTTCACCGTAGACCGGGAGACCAAGTCCCTGCGCCCGCCCTTCACCGCCTGTCCCGGTCTGGGAGAGAGCGCCGCACTGTCCGTGGTGGAGGCGAGGCAGGGGAGAACCTTTATCTCCGTGGAGGAGCTGAACGCCTCCTGCCCCAAGCTGTCCAAGGCGCATATTGACCTTCTGCGGCAGATGGGGGCGCTGGACGATATGCCGGATACCAGCCAGATTACCCTGTTCTGACGTTTTTTCGGCAAATGTGACATTGACAGGGGCAATGTCGTGTGCTAGTGTATTAGCGAATAAAAGTACGGAGCGGAGAGATTTTCTATGCGATACATACCCAACACCCCGGAGGGGGTGAGAGACCGCCTGTTCGGGGAGAGCGAAAAGCTGCGCCGGGTACAAAGGGAGCTGACCCGCCTGTTCCGGCAGCGGGGCTACAGCGAGATCATGACCCCGGAGGAGGAGTTTTACGACCTGTTTGCCATGACGGGGGCGGCACTGCCCCAGGAGGAGATGGTGAAGATCATCGACCGCTCCGGAAAAATCGTGGTGCTGCGCCCCGACTGCACCACGCCCATTGCCAGAGTGGCCGCCACCCGGCTGAAGGACATGGTGTTTCCTGGACGGTTTTACTATAACGAGACGGTCTACCGCTCCTCCGCCGCCCACCGGGGGCAGAGCAGCGAGATTCCCCAGTGCGGCATTGAGCTTATCGGCGCAAAGGGCGTGCGTGCGGACTTGGAGGTCATTGCCGCCGCCTGCGACGCACTGCGCTGCTGCGGGCTGAGCCGGTTCTATCTGGAGCTGGGCCACGCAGACATCTTCCCCGCCTTTGCCCGCCGGCTTTCCATGACTGAGGAGCAGACGGAGACCATGCGCAGGCTCATTGAGGGGAAAAACTTTGCCGCCCTGTCGGATTTTCTTGCCCGGTACGGGAGAGGGGACGAAGCCGCAGCGGTCTCCCGTCTGGCGTTCCTCTTCGGCGGGGCGGAGGTTTTGGACGAGGCGGAGGCGCTGGCGGGAGAGCTGGGCGCTCTGTCCTACCTGAGAGAGCTGTACGAATCCCTTGAGCAGGCGGGCTACGGCGAGTATATCCGCTTTGATCTGGGCATGGTACACCATATTGACTACTATACCGGCCCCATCTTCCGGGGCTATGCGGAGGGTGCGGGTGAGGCCGTGCTCAGCGGCGGACGGTATGACCAGCTCTGCGCCGCCTTTGGCCGCCCTGCGCAGGCGGTGGGCTTTGCGGTGAATGTGGACGCTGTGGCACAGTGCCTGCCCCACCCTGAGCCGGTGAAGGTGGAGCAGGTGATTCACTATCCTGTAAGCCTGATGGGGCAGGCGCTGTCCCTGCTGGACGAGAAGGAGCCGGGCACCTGCCAGCTCTCCCCCTGCGTCCGGCTGGAAAGCACCCTGAAGCTGGCGCAGGAGAAGGGGATTCCCACGGTGCTGGTGCTGACGCAGGAGGGGATAGAGGAGGTGCAGGTATGAGCCAGCGGTTGAGAATTGCCCTGACCAAGGGCAGGCTGCAGGAGCAGTCCGTGGCCATGTTTGAGTCGGCGGGACTGGACTGCACCCCCATCCACCATCCGGGGCGGCGGCTGATTCATGCCCTGCCCAACTATCCCATGGATGCTGTGCTGGCAAAGGCACCGGACGTGATAACCTATGTGGAGCATGGAGTGTGCGATCTGGGCATTGTGGGCAAGGATACCATACTGGAGCACGGCGGCTCCTTTTATGAGGTGTTGGACCTGGGCTTTGGAAAGTGCCGCTTTGCCCTTGCCGTCCCAGAGGGGCGGGACTTCTATGCCAGCTATCACAGCCGCACCATCGCCTCCAAGTACCCGGAGGTGACAAAGCGCTTTTTCCGGGACAAGGGCATGGACGTGGATATTATCAAAATCGAGGGCTCCGTGGAGCTGGCGCCCATACTGGGGCTGGCGGACGGCATTGTGGACATTGTAGAGACGGGAGCAACGCTGAAGGCAAACGGACTGACCCCCATCGAGACGGTGGCGGAGGTCTCCGCCCGGCTGATTGTGAACACGGCCAGCATGAAGCTGCATAAGGGTCAGATTGAGGACTTTATCGCCCGGTGCGCCGGAGAGACGAGGAAGGCACCATGATACAGATTGTAAAAGCAGACGGCAGGGCAGAGCTGGCGCTGATTGCCGCATTAAAGGCGAGAGCCGCCGGTGTCAACGAGGACATCACAAGGGCGGTCTCCGCCATTATGGAGGACGTGAGGAGCCGGGGCTATGAGGCGGTTCGGGCGTACTCTCTGAAGTTTGACGGCGCAGAGCCGAGGGAGATTGGACAGGAGGAGCTGGATGCCGCCTATGCCGCCTGTGACCCGGCGCTGGTGCAGGCCATGGAGCACGCCGCCGCCAATATCCGGGACTATAACGAAAGGCTGCTCACCCGCTCCAAAGAGTGGACATCGCCTGACGGCGGACGGGTGGGACGCATTGTCCGGGGACTGAGCCGGGTGGGGATCTATGTCCCCGGCGGCACGGCGGCCTATCCC
>CAJOOV010000196.1 GCA_905236265.1 uncultured Oscillospiraceae bacterium
ATACGGCGGACTTCCCGCAAAGGCCGTCATCGGTCACAGCGTGAGAGAGCTCTATCCCTTCATTGGGGAGGCATGGTTTGAAACCGTCAAGCGTGCGGCCATGGACGGGGAGACGGTGGAGGGGGATGTGGTGAATCCCTCCGACGGCAGGCGCTTTCATTTCGCCGCCCGGCAGATCATCTATCCCGGCTACTGCGCAATCACCTATCATGAGCTGAAGGACTGACGCATCCTCCCGGAGCAAAGAAAGCAGACAGGAAAGGCAGAGGTAAGGAAATGGAGCGAATCAGAGTCTTTATCACAGAGGATGAGAGCATTGTCCGTGAGGGGCTTCGGGATATGATTCCATGGAGCGACTACGGCCTTGAATTTGTGGGGGACGCTCCCGACGGGGAGATGGCGCTGCCCCTGCTGCGCAAGCTGAAGCCGGATATTCTGATTACGGACATCAAAATGCCCTTTATGGACGGCATCTCCCTGAGTCAGATCATCCGCCGGGAGCTGCCTGAGACGAAGATCATCATTCTCAGCGGTTACGATGATTTTGAATACGCCCGCAAGGCCATTGAGCTGAATGTGGATCAGTTCCTGCTCAAGCCCATTACGAAAGCGGAGATGATTCAGGCGCTGGAGAGCGCAAAATCCCACATCGAGGAGGAACAGGAGCAAAAGCACTATCTGCAGCAGTATGAACAGGAGTTGAAACGCTTTGAGCGCTTCTCCCGGCGGGACTTTTTTGAAAAGCTGGTGGGCGGCTCCCTGTCGGTGCAGGAAATCTATGAGCAGGCGGGGAAGCTCCATCTGGACCTCACGGCGGAGCAGTACAATTTTGTGGTCTTTACCCTGCAGGACACCCGTGACGGCTCCTTCTCCAGCTCCGCAGAGAATATCCTCAACGGGCTTTTGAACTATTTCCTCCGCTACCCCGACTATATCCTCTTTCGCAGCAGCCTCCTCTCCTATGCCCTGCTCATCAAGGGGGAGCAGGGGCAGCTGCAGGCCATGACCCAGAGGAGCGTGGAGACCATCCGCCGCCGCTGCGAGGAGTCGGGAACGCCCTTGTGCTGGTATGTGGCGGTGGGAACGCCCACCTCCCGGCTGAGTATGCTCCCCCAGTGCTATGGGGATGCAAGCCATGTGCTGGCCTACCGGCATATCTTCCCCCGTCAGCACATCTTTACGGCGGAGATGCTCAAGGCAGAGCAGGAGTCAGGGTCTGTGTGTGATTGTTCCGGATGATCTTCCGGAGGACGAAGAATAATAATAACGAAGGAGTGCATTATCATGGAAAAGCGTACCTTTTGGCTGGTAGTTGGAAGTCAGACCCTGTATGGTCAGGATGTGCTGGACACGGTTGCCGCACGCTCTCAGGAGATTGCGGACGAGCTGACAAAGGTTCTGCCCTATCCGGTAATCTACAAGGTCACTGCCAAGAGCAACAGCGAGATTGCCGACACCGTGCGTGAGGCCAACTATCAAAAGGAGTGTGCCGGTATTATCACCTGGTGCCACACCTTCAGCCCCTCCAAGATGTGGATTGACGGCCTGCGGGATCTCCAGAAGCCCTGGTGCCATCTGGCCACCCAGTACAACAAGGAGATTCCCAACGACGAGATCGACATGGACTTTATGAACCTGAATCAGGCCGCCCACGGCGACCGGGAGCATGGCTTCATCGGCGCACGCCTGCGCAAGCCCCGGAAGGTGATTGCCGGTTACTGGAAGGACGAGCGTGTCCACAAGCGTCTCAGCGACTGGATGCGTGCCGCCATCGGCGTGGCAGTTTCCAAGGAAATGAAGGTCATGCGCTTTGGCGACAATATGCGTGAGGTGGCCGTCACCGAGGGTGATAAGGTAGAGGCCCAGATCAAGCTGGGCTGGCAGGTGAATACATGGGCGGTAGGCGATCTGGTGAAGGAGATGGACAAGGTCACCGAGCAGGACATTGACGAGATGGTCAAGGTCTACACCGACAGCTATGACATCGCCACCGACAACATGGCCTCTATCCGCTATCAGGCGAAGGAAGAGATCGCCATGCGCCGGATGCTGGACCGGGAGGGCTGCAAGGCCTTCTCCAACACCTTCCAAGACCTGTATGGCATGGAGCAGCTCCCCGGCCTCGCCTCTCAGCACCTGATGTCTCAGGGCTTCGGCTACGGCGGCGAGGGCGACTGGAAGGTTTCCGCCATGACCGCTATCCTCAAGGCCATGGGCGAGGGCGGCAACGGCGCCTCCGCCTTTATGGAGGACTATACCTATCATCTGGTGGAGGGGCAGGAGTATTCTCTGGGCGCACACATGCTGGAGGTCTGCCCCAGCGTCGCCGCTGACCGTCCCCGGATTGAGACCCACTATCTGGGCATTGGCATGAACGAGAAAGACCCCGCCCGTCTGGTCTTTGAGGGCAAGGCCGGCAAGGGTATTGTGGTCAGTCTCATTGACATGGGCGGCAGGCTCCGCCTGATCGTGCAGGACATTGAGGCGGTGAAGCCCATCCTGCCCATGCCCAATCTGCCTGTGGCCCGTGTCATGTGGCGTGCCATGCCTGACCTCACCACCGGCGTGGAGTGCTGGATTACCGCAGGCGGCGCACATCACACCGTCCTCAGCTATGACGTAACCGCTGAGATGATGCGGGACTGGGCGCGGATGCTGGACATTGAATTTGTCCACATTTCCAAGGACACCACGCCGGAAAAGCTGGAAGAGGAGCTTCTGGTGAAGGATCTGGTTTGGAAGCTGAAGTGAGAGAGACAGGGAGGACGCTATGAATCTGGACAAAACTGCACTGGGCATTGAGCTGGGCTCCACCCGCATCAAGGCAGTGCTCATTGACGAACACCATTCCCCCATCGCCTCCGGCGACTTTGAGTGGGAAAACCAGCTCCATGAGGGCATCTGGACCTATCCCATGGCGCTGGTGCATCAGGGGGTACAGACCTGCTTCGCCCGGCTGAAGGCGGATGTGGCGGAGAAGTACGGCGTGACGCTGACTCATGTGGGGGCGCTGGGCGTCTCCGCTATGATGCACGGTTATCTGCCCTTTGACCGGGAGGGCAATCAGCTTGCGGAGTTTCGCACATGGCGCAACACCATCACCGGAGAGGCAGCGGAAAAGCTCACTGAGCTGTTTCAGTTCAATATCCCCCAGCGCTGGAGCATTGCCCACCTGTATCAGGCTGTGCTCAACGGCGAGGAGCATGTGAAGGACATCGCCTATCTCACCACGCTGGCGGGCTATCTCCACTGGAAGCTCACCGGCGAAAAGGTCATGGGCGTGGGCGAGGCCAGCGGCATGTTCCCCATTGACAGCAGCACGGTGGATTATGACGAGACGATGCTGGCAAAATTCCAAGCCCTGACCGGCATTGACCTGCGCTCCATCCTGCCTGCGGTGCTGCCTGCGGGCGTCTCCGGCGGCACGCTCACCCCGGAGGGGGCAGCCTTCCTTGACCCCGCCGGTGATTTGAAGCCCGGCTGTCCGGTGGCTCCCTGCGAGGGGGACGCAGGCACGGGCATGGCGGCCACCAATTCCGTGCGGGTGCGCACCGGAAACGTGTCCGCAGGCACCTCTGACTTTGCCATGCTGGTGACTGACCACGCCCTTGGCGTTCACCGGGAGATCGACATGGTGACCACGCCTGCCGGGCTGCCTGTGGCCATGGTTCATTGCAACAACTGCACCAGCGACATTAACGCATGGGTAAATCTCCTCGCTGAGTTTGCCGATGCCATCGGCGCTCCTCAGGACAAGGGTGCGCTGTACACCATGCTGTTTCGTAAGGCGATGCAGGGCGAGGCCGACTGCGGCGGTCTGCTGAGCTACAACTATTTCTCCGGCGAAGGGGTCACTGATCTGGACGCAGGCCGTCCCATGTTCCTGCGCAAGCCGGACGCAAGGATGACCCTTGCCAACTTCATGCGCACCCATCTGCTCTCTGCGCTGGCCACGCTGAAGATCGGGCTGGACATTCTCACCCAGACGGAGAAGCTGCCCATTGACAAGCTGTACGGCCACGGCGGCTTCTTCAAGACCCCCGGCGTAGGCCAGCAGCTCCTCTCCGCCGCTGTGGGCGCTCCCGTCTCCGTCATGGAGACCGCCGGAGAGGGCGGCCCCTATGGCATGGCTCTGCTGGCAGGGTTTCTGATCTGGAGGCAGGAGCATGAGACGCTGGAGGATTATCTGGATCAGCGTGTGTTTGCTGATGCCAAGTCCGTCACCGTCATGGCGGAGCAGTCTGACGTAGACGGCTTCAACACCTTCCTGCAGGGCTACAAAAACGCCCTCCCCGTGGAGCGCTGCGC
>CAJOOV010000197.1 GCA_905236265.1 uncultured Oscillospiraceae bacterium
ATTCTGGACGAGGAGAGCACGAAGGCGGCAGGGAACAGCTTCGGCATCTCCGCCGAACAGACCATCGGCACAGGGCCGTTTATCTTCCGCCGCTGGATGCGGGGGACGGAGATGATTCTCACGGCGAATAAGACCTGCTGGTCGGGTGCGCCCGCTTGTGAGGGGCTGGATATCCTGATTCTGCAGGACGACGAGACCCAGAGATTGTTTTTTGAACAGGGAAAGCTGGACATTTTGGATCTGGAAAACGTGGACAACGAGGCGGAATATCTTCTCCACGGCGACATCTACCAGCCCTATCTGGTTCACGGCTCCCGTGTGGGTATCTCCTATATCGCCCTGAACGCCTCTATTGCCCCGCTGGACGATGTGCGGGTGCGCAAGGCGCTGCAGATTTCCCTTGACCGCAAGACCCTGCTCAACGCCCTCTACGGCGGGCGGGGGCAGGTGGAAAACGGCATCTTCCCCCACGGACTGATCGGCTATCAGCCTGATTTGCCGGAAATCCCCTGCGATCCGGCGCAGGCTGCGGCGCTGCTGGAGGAGGCGGGATATAAGGACGGGTTTGATCTGGAGATCAGCGTGAACGCCACCAACGGGGAGATCACCCATGATCTTCTGGAGCTGTGCGCCTTTATGTGGGGCAAAATCGGCGTGCGTGCCACGGTCGTGGAGCTGCAGGACGAGGAGTTCATGCAGCGCAGGCGAAGCGGAGCGCTGGCCTGTTACACCTCCACATGGTCTGCGGACTATAATGACCCGGATAACTTTATCTTCACCTTCTTCGGGAGCCGGGAGAACACCGACGGGAGAAGCCTGTGCTATCAGGACGAGCGAACCATGCAGCAGGTGGTACGCGCCCGGTTCATACAGGATGCGGGGGAGCGGCTCAGCACCTATCACGAGCTGGAGCGGAAAATCGTTCAGGAGGATGCCGCATGGATTCCCCTGTTCTCCAGAGAGCATTATTTCATCGTGGCGGAAGGAGTGGAAGGGTTTCAGGTGGCGTGGAACGGCTGGTCCAACACCTGCTACCGGGATGTATCCGTGAACCGAGACTGACGTATTCAGGAGGCATTTATGCACTCAATCAGAACAAAGATCACTGCTCTAACCATCGTCGGCATTCTGGTCAGCGTGATTGCCATCGGAGGAATCGGCATCCAGACGATCCGGCGGCTGGGCGATCAGAGCAGCGAGAAGGAAATGACGCTTCTGTGCCAGAATCTGAAGCGCTCCGTTGACCAGTATCTGAACAGTGTGGAGCAGAGTGTGGATATGATTGCCCGCTATGCCAGCGACGAGCTGGACATCATCGCACTGGTGGAGGGAGGCGTGATCGGCTCTGACGGCACGGGAAACTCTCTGGGGCGCACAAGCTGGAATACCCCCCAGCAGCGGGAGCTGGATCAGTATCTGCAGACCTATGGCAGCAGAATCGAGGAGGTATTCGGCAGCCTTGCCAACCACACCAACGGCGTCATCTCCTACTATTACAGAATCAATCAGGAGCTGACCAATGAAGTCCCCTCTCAGGGCTTTCTCTACTCCAAGGGTGACGGCCACTCCTTTGTCAAGGTGCAGGTGACAGACATAAGCCTTTATGAGCCGGACGACGTGGCTCATGTAGGCTGGTACTACATCCCCCTGTCCCACGGCAGACCCACCTGGATGATTCCCTATTACAATGACAATCTGGGGGTGAAGATGTTCTCCTACGTCTGCCCCATCTACAAGGCAGGAACCTTCATCGGCGTCATCGGCATGGACATCAGCTATCAGACGCTGGTCTCCCAGTTGCAGGACGCACAGCTCTTTCAGGGCGGCTTCGCCTCCCTGATCGACGAAAACGGCACGATTATCTATCACCCCAACGTGCCCAGCGGCTCCTCTCTGGAGGAGCTGGAGCTGGATGTGGACGACCGCACCGCCCTCCACTTCGAGCAAGCAGAGAGCGACCAGCTCATCACCTATACCTCCAATGGGACAAAGCGCAAGGCCGCCTTCACTACGCTGACAAACGGCTTCAAGCTGGTGGTGTCCGTCCCCTCCTCTGAGATCAACGCCAACTGGACAAGGCTGGTGAACCGGATTGTGCTGGCCTCCATTGCGCTTCTGACGGTCTTTGCCGCCTTCGCCGCCTTCACCATGAAGCGCATCACAGAGCCCCTCCAGCGCCTGACCGCCGCCTCCCGGCTCATCTCTGCCGGAAACTATGACATTGAGCTGAAGTATCACGATGACGACGAGGTGGGTGTGCTCACCGCCTCCTTCCAGCAATTGGTGGATCATCTGAAGATCTATATTGCAGACCTGAACTCCAAGGCCTACAGCGACGCTCTCACAGGGGTGAAGAACAAGGGAGCCTTTGATATTTCCGCCCACAAGCTCAACGACCAGATCCGCATGTCCGATGCCAACTCCATCCCCCGCTTCGCCATTGTCATGCTGGACTGCAACAACCTGAAAACCATCAACGACGACTACGGCCACGAGAAGGGAGACGTCTACCTCCGCTCCGCCTGCTCTCTGATCTGCAGCGTCTTTAAGCACAGCCCTGTCTTCCGCATGGGGGGAGACGAGTTTGTGGTGCTGCTGCAGAAGGAGGACTATGAGCATCGGGATAAGCTGATCCAGACCTTCCGCAGCCGTGCCGGGGAAATCACCCGTCAGGCGGTTCACCCCTGGGAGGGCGTGTCCATCGCCCTTGGCATCGCCATTTTCCACCCCAAAGTGGATTCCACGGTGGAGTCCGTACTGAAGCGGGCGGACGAGCATATGTATCTGAATAAAAAGGAACTCAAAGCCGGGCGGTAATCGCTCCACCGGATTTGCAGGGCAGAGATTATCTCTGCCCTGTTTTTTCTGCCTCCCCGCTTGCAAAGCGCTTTCTGCTGTGGTAGACTGCCAGCAAAGATGGTACCTGTTTGTACCCTTTTCCGGTGTTATGTCTCGCTGCTGCGCAGGCGTTTCGGCTGCTCTGCCAGCGGCTGCGAGGGGGAGGTGTCGTTATGCGATTTGAGCGGAAGGATCTGGTACGGCTCCCGGTTCTGGTGCTGGTATCGCTGTTAATCGCTGTGAACATCAAGACCTTTATCAATACCGGCGGGCTGTATCCCGGCGGCTTTTCCGGCATCAGCATTTTGCTGCAGCGGGTCTTTCTCCGCTTCTTCCACTGGGATGTGCCCTATTCCGCCCTGAATCTGGCCATCAATCTGGTGCCCGCCTACATCGCCTTCCGTTATGTAGGGAAAAAGTTCACGATTTATTCTGTGGTGGTCATCGTCCTCAGCTCCGTCTATACCGACATTATCCCTCAGGTGGTGGTCACCTATGACACCCTGCTGGTGAGCATCTTCGGGGGAATCATCAACGCCTTTGCCGCCGGGTGGGCGCTGCGGATGAACGCAAGCTGCGGAGGCACGGATTTCCTCGCCATCTATTTCTCCCAGAAAAAGGGCATTGACAGCTGGAATTTCGTGCTGGGCGTGAATGTGGTCATCCTCATCTGCGCCGGGTTTGTCTTTGGCTGGGACAAGGCCATGTATTCCGTGATCTACCAGTTCACCTCCACGCAGGCGCTGAAGCTGTTCTACCGGAAGTACCAGAAAAGCACGCTTTTCGTGGTCACGAATCTGCCAAAGGAGGTCTGTGATGTCATTCGCCGGGTGGGAAACCACAGCGCCACCATTCTGGACGGGGAGGGCGCCTATGCCCATCAGGGGCGGAAGGTGGTCTACTCCGTGGTGGCCGCAGAGGAGTGCCGGGAAATCACCCGGCAGATCGAGCTCACCGACCCCCACGCCTTTGTCAACGAAATCCGCACCAGCCAGATCGCCGGAAACTTCTATATTCCCAAGGAGGAGTAGGCGCAGTGCCTCTCTCCTGCCCCAAAACTGACCAACCCTCATTTTTCTTGCCAATCCCCGTTTTCTTTGATATAATACCGGGGGTTGACACGCCTTTGACTGTTTTGGAAAATCCGCCTGTCCAATCAGGCGGATTTTTCCGTAGGGGCTGTCAGTTTGTATCAGACTGGAATATAAGGAGCTGCACATTATGGCATGGTATGATGAAGCTGTTTTCTACCACATCTATCCTTTGGGACTCACCGGAGCGCCCAAGCAGAATCCCTACGGGGAGCCGGTTCACCGGCTGAATACGCTGCTTCCCTGGGTGGATCATATTCAGGCGCTGAACTGCAACGCCCTGTACATCGGCCCGCTCTTTGAATCCGGCTCCCACGGGTATGACACCACAGACTACAAAAAGCTGGACAGCCGTCTGGGCACCAATGAGGATTTAAAGCAGTTTGTCGCCTACTGCCATGAGCGGGGCATTAAGGTCATTTTTGACGGCGTATTCAATCACGTTGGCCGGGACTTTTTCGCCTTCCGTGATCTGAAGCAGTACCGGGAGCAGTCATGGCACAAAGACTGGTTCTGCAACGTGGATTTCGGCGGGAACAACGAGTATAACGACGGCTTCTCCTACGGCAACTGGGGCGGGTATAACCTGCTGGTGAAGCTGAACTACCACAACAGCGCCGTGCGGGACTATATGCTGGACGTGGTGCGCTTCTGGGTGGAGGAGTTCGACGTGGACGGGCTTCGGCTGGACGCAGCGGACGTGCTGGACTTCAGCTTCATGCGCGCCCTGCGGGAGCTGGCCGACCGGATCAAGCCGGAGTTCTGGCTCATGGGCGAGGTGATCCACGGGGATTACAGCCGCTGGGTCAACGGCGACACCCTGCACAGCGTCACGGACTACGCCCTGCACAAGGGACTCTATTCCGGTCATAACGACCACAACTATTTTGAAATCGCCCATACCGTCAACCGCACCATCCAGATGGCGGGCGGGGATCTGACCCGGTTCCGTCTGTACAATTTCGTAGATAACCACGACGTGGAGCGCATCTACACCAAGCTGAACAACAAGGCGCAGTTTGTGCCTGTCCATATCCTCCTCTTCACCCTTCCCGGCGTGGCCTCCATTTACTATGGCTCTGAGTTCGGCATTGAGGGCGTGAAGCGCAGGGGCGGCTCTGACGATGCCATTCGTCCCGCTCTGCAGCTGGAGCAGTACGCCAACGCCCTGACGGAGAATCCCTGCACGGTGCTGATCGCCGCATTGGGAAAGATTCGCCGTCAGGCAAAGTGTCTGGATTACGGCGATTATAAGCAGCTCCTTCTCACCACCGGGCAATACGCCTTCTCCCGCTCCATCCCGGAGGAGACGGCCATTGTCACGGTGAACAATGCCGAGCACGATGCAGAGCTGCATGTACCCGTCCCCGGCGGCGGGATGTATGTGGGCGCACTGACAGGGGAGAAAAAGCAGGTGGAAAACGGCTGCCTGAACCTGCGTCTGGGTGCCAACTCCGGTGAAATCTGGCTGAGTGCGCCCAACGGGACGTTTGTGCCCGTGGACACCGGACTGATTCACCGGCGTATGCAGCAAAAGGCGCAGGAGCAGTCTGAAACAGCGCAGCAGGCGCATATCTCTGCCCCCAAGGCGGAAAAGCTGGTACAGCAGGCCGCCGGAAAGAGCTATGACGAGATGAGCGTCGAGGAGCTTCAGGCGCAGATTCTCGCCAAGATGGCGAAAAACGGCCCCGTCACCGACCAGATGCGCCGCTCTGTAGAGGAAAACACCCACCACGGCTCCCTGCTCAACTGGGTGCGCAGCTTCCGATGACCATGGCGGCGGGAGGCTGATATGACCCGGCGAACCGACTTGCTGCACGCAGTGCCCGCCCTGCGCTCCTGCTCGGAGGACACCCTGAACCGCCTCTCCCGCTCCGGGCAGCTCTGCCGTCTGAAGGCCAGAGAGATTCTGTTCCATCAGGGAGCGGCGGAGGAAGGGATATACCTCCAGCTCTCCGGAAGGAGCCTGCTCTACACCGTGACCCAGATGGGTCAGAGGCGGGTTTTTGAGATCATTGACGCAGGTATGCTGCTCAACCCCACCGGTCTGACAGAGCCCTCCGCCTTCGCCCACTGCGAGATGCTCCAGCGAAGCGAGCTTTTGTGCATTCCCCGTGAGGTCTTTCTGGACTGTGCCTGTCAGGATGGGGCGCTGAACCGGGCAGTTCTGCTCGCCCACCGGCGCTGTCTGTGCCACATGGAGCAGCAGATACGCAATTGCGTGAGCAGTCTTTCCGGCGTCTACCGCATGGCCTCGCTGCTGCGGGATCTGGCGGAGGAGTTCGGCGTGGAGCGCAGGGGCGGTCTGGAGATTGATCTGGAGCTGAACGTCTCCCTGCTGGGGGATTTTCTGGGCATTCCCAGAGAGAGCGCCTCCCGGCACCGGAAGGCGCTGATGCAGTCCGGGCTTGTCTCGGTGCAGGGTAAGAGAATCACGATTCTGAACCCCGAACGGCTGGAGGCTTTTCTGAAAAACGAGACCCATTCCTCCGGGCTTTGACCGGCGGTTAAAGCCGCTCCTTCGTTGACCCAGACTGCAGACAAAGCCCATCGGACTTTGTCTGCGATTGGAATCCTCCCGGTTTCCGGGAGGATTTTTTCTACGCTTCCCCTTGCGTGTTCCCAGGAAGGCATCCCACACAGCACAGGCATGGATTGGGCAGCAGATGACATGGCAGGAAAGCTCCCCCTGACTGGACAAACTTTGACAGCTTTGCTATAATGCCTTTCATGCGCAATGCCGCAAATCTATTCGCTGAATGGAGGAACTCGCTATGCTCTATGCAGTTCTTTCCCTGTTGCCCATTCTCCTCGCTTTCGGCGCAATGGCGATTCGCAAAATCCACCTCTCCGCTCCCAAGGCGCTGTTTGTCAGCCTGCTGCTGGCCATTGTCCTTGCGCTGGGCGTTTGGAAGATGGAGCCCGCTGCCCTTGCCGCCTTCGGCGTTCTGGGTCTTTGCAAGGCGCTGGAGGTATTCTTTATCATCTTCGGCGCCATTCTGTTTCTCAACATGCTGCGCCGCTGCGGCTATATGGAGGCCATACAGCGCAGCTTCTCCCGTGTCTCCGCTGACCGGAGGGTGCAGGCCATTCTGATTGCATGGCTGTTCGGGGCGTTCATCGAGGGCACAGCAGGCTACGGCACCCCTGCCGCTCTGGCAGCGCCCCTGCTGGTGGCGCTGGGCTTTCCCCCTGTGGGAGCTTGTATTGTCTGCCTGATTGCAAACTCCACCCCTGTCCCCTTTGCCGCCGCAGGAGCGCCCATTACCGCCATGGTGAAGGCCATCTCCTCGGATTTGACCAACAACGCCCAGTACGCTGCCCAGTATGGTCTGGACTATGACGCTTTCCTCCGTCAGGCCACCCATCTCACCACGCTGCTGCTGGGCGTGGGGGGGATTGCGGTTCCCCTGTTGCTCATCGGCGTATTTTTAAAGCTCTACGGAGAAAAAGGGCGCTGGGGACGGGATTTTCTGGAGATTCTGCCCTTTGGTATCTTTACCGGGCTGGCCTTCTCCCTGCCCTACCACCTCATCTCCCTCATCTTCGGGCATGAATTTCCCTCCATTGTGGGGGCAGTCACCGGTCTGGTGCTGTCCATCGCCGCCGCCTCCCATGGCTTTCTCATTCCCAGCCACGTCTGGAGATTTCCCAATGACCCCCCTGCGGAGGAGCTGCCTGTCCATCTCAGGCAGGACACTCCCCGTTCCATGCCCATCTGGAAGGGCTGGCTGCCCTATGTGTGCATCGGCGCATTTCTGCTCATCAGCCGTGTGGCGGTGTTCCATCTCAAGCCGCTGCTGCAGGGGTGGACGGTAGGATGGGACAGCCTGTTCGGGGTGGAGAGCTGCTCCTACACCTTCCAGCCCCTCTGGAATCCCGGCATCCTGCCCTTCGCCCTGTTTGCCGTCATCATCGGTATGATAAGCGGCATCGGCGTGCAGGAGGTGGGCAAGGTGTGTCTCGGCTCCTTCTTCCAATTGCTCAAGACCTTCTCTGCCCTGATTTTCGGCGTGGTGATGGTGCAGATCATGATGAACTCCGGCATCAATACCAGCGGCATGAGCTCCATGCTTCTGGTGGCGGCGCAGGCCATGGCTGATCTCACCGGCTCAGGATTCCTGCTGATCTCCCCGGTCATCGGCATTCTGGGGGCGTTTATCTCCGGCTCCTGCACCGTGTCCTGCGTCATGTTTACCCCCCTGCAGTTCAATACCGCCCTGCTCATCGGCGTTGACCCCCTCTACACCTGCGCCCTGCAGACCGCCGGCGGGGCACTGGGCAACATGATCTGCATCAACAACGTGGTGGCAGTAGCCGCCACCACCGGGGCAAACGGCGAGGAGGGAAAAATCATCTCCACCAACCTGCTGCCCATGGCAATCTATGTGGTGCTGGTCATTGCCGTGGCGCTGATCTCCCTTGCCCTGTCATGAGGTGAATCAGATATGCTGAAGAAAATACAGTACAACTCCCCGGTGGTGCTCACCTTTGCGCTGGTCTCCCTTGCCGCACTGCTGGCCGGGCAGTTCACCGCCGGGCGTTCCACCTCCCTCCTCTTCTCCGTCTACCGTGCCCCGCTGGACAATGTGTTCACATGGTTCCGTTTTCTGGGGCATGTGCTGGGTCACGCCAGTTACGAGCACTATATCAGCAATATGACCCTGCTTCTGGTGATCGGCCCGCCGTTGGAGGAGCGCTACGGCGGGAAGGTGCTGCTGGAGTGTATGGCGGCCACAGCTTTGATCTCCGGCGTGGTGCAGTTTCTCCTCTTCCCCAACGCCGCACTGCTGGGCGCCAGCGGCGTGGTGTTTATGATGATTATTCTCTCCTCCGTCTCCGGCGCCTCTCAGGGGCGTATTCCCCTGACGCTGATTCTGGTCTTTGCCATCTACATCGGCGGCGAATTGTTCACCGGGCTGACTCAGCCGGACCATGTATCTCAGCTCACTCATATCATCGGCGGCACCTGCGGTGCCATCTTCGGGCTGCTCCTGCGCAGGGGCAAAACATGATAAAACAGCCGTGAGGCACGGGA
>CAJOOV010000198.1 GCA_905236265.1 uncultured Oscillospiraceae bacterium
ACCAAGGTATTTCAGCCTGATGAGTTGAAAAACAGGCAGAGACACAGAATGCTGGCTTAAAAATCGCTATTAATCAGCGGTTCCCTAACGCTCCTGCCACTAATGTAGTGGGATTCGCTGATGATGAACAAAGGCTGTCCATGCAGTTTGTTGCGTGGACAGCCTTTGTCGTATAACTGGGTTTCATATATAATTTTGCGAAGTGCTACTCAGACTGCCCGAAAACTCTCTAACTGCATCTGACATCAAAAGAGTGACCATCCATTCCATCAACGACAGCCTTTCACGCCTCATCACCAATTGTGAGAAAACGACCAGGGCGGTAAAGTGCGTAAGGAAACAAATTGCGATTTTGCCGGGAAACTGCGGGTAACAGTACAGGGATTGTAACAGCACCAAAGAAAATAATGATCATCTGGTTCGCCTGAGTGTATTCAACAATTCCATACGGACGATCTTCTCTGTAGCCTGTATCATCTGGATCTCTGCGATCCAGAGGGCTGTCTTGTCAGAAGTTACCCGATATCATTCTTTTCTCTCAGCAAATAATTGAAAATGATGTTTTAGAATAGTATGATATATGTAACCATTGAGACACAGGAGGTCATATATGGCTTACGGAAGAGCAATAGAGATATTTCTTGTGGATGGGTCACCAGACGGAATCGTCACAGCGGAATTATCCAATTGGAACGGAAAAGCTATAAAGATTCCTCGTACGGATATTATTTCATGCAAGCGGGAAGATATCACCGGTGTTGGAGTTTACTTTCTGTTCTGCGAAAATGATCGAGGACTGGATTCTGTATATATTGGCGAAGCTGAAAACATTCTTGAGCGGCTTAAACAGCACATCCGTGAATATGATGCTGATAGGGAAAAATACTATTGGTCAATAGCAGTAGCTTTTTTAGGGCGCGATCTTAACAAGGCACTCATTCGATTTCTTGAAAACAGATTTGTCGAAACCGCCAGAGAATGCAAGCAGTACACAGTGTTAACAAAGAACACATTTTCCAATACCGTCCTGAAAGAGTCTCAAATCGCAGTCATGGAAGAGTTCATTGATAATGTTAAAATATTGATCAATGTGCTTGGATATAAAGTTTTCTCCGAAGCGGCAAATAATGAGACGCCTACTGACAATTTATACTGCCGCGGAAGCGGGGCTGAGGCGGTCGGTCGGTTCAGTTCTGGTGGTTTTACCGTTATGAAGGGATCTATCATTTCTGATCATGAGGTGGACTCTTTTAAGACCAGAGTCAAAGGATACCATGATCTTAAAAGAAAGCTAGAAGCAAATGGCGTAATTGAAGGGAGAAAATTCACCGTAGATTATGAGTTCAATTCTCCTTCTGCGGCCGCGGCTGTTGTCCTTGGCAGATCTGCAAACGGGAAGAAAGAATGGAATGTCCTAAAGTAACCCACATGGGTCGTGCCTAACTACTTAAATCTGACATCAGGAGTAAATATAATGAGTGTCTATCAGCCTCCGTTTCATGTGACGAATAAAATGATTACTCTGGTTGCCGACATCAGCGAACAGGTTGGTCGTATTGCGGTCATGCAGGAAGGTTCTGTCAGTCCTCACCTGAGGCGAGAGAACCGTATTCGGACGATCCATTCTTCTCTTGCGATTGAGCACAATTCCCTCTCACTGGAGCAGGTGACGGCAATATTGAACGGCAAACGTGTCCTCGGTAATCCCAACGAAATTAGAGAGGTTCAGAATGCATATGACGCCTATGAATTGATGCTGCGCTTGAATCCATCGTCCGTGGATGATCTCTTACTGGCTCACAAGCTGATGATGAATGGACTTGTCACGGAAAATGGACGTTTCCGCTCGGGAGGAGTAGGTGTGTTTGATGGCGATGTGCTGATCCAAATGGCTCCTCCGGCGAAATTTGTGCCGGAACAAATTCAAGCTCTTTTTGACTGGTATCAAAATTCCCAGCTCCATCCGTTGATTAAGAGTGCTGTTTTTCACTATGAGTTTGAGTTCATCCACCCCTTTGCAGACGGAAACGGACGTATGGGGCGGATGTGGCATAGTCTTCTGCTGGGTCATTGGAAGGATCTGTTCTACTGGCTTCCGGTTGAAGAATTAATTCAATCACGGCAGAGAGAATACTACGATGCGCTCGGTGTTGCCGATGCACAGGCGGACAGTACAGAGTTTGTCGAGTTAATGTTAGAAATCATCAGAGACAGCATGATGGAACTAACCGTAGTTGGTCGCACCACCGACCAAGATACCGATCAAGTCACCGACCAAGATAGTCTCGCTGTGGACCGGCTTCTCGCAGCACTGGGAGAGGATGTGCTTTCTGCCACAGAACTGATGGAACGGCTGAACCTGTCTCACAGACCAACCTTCCGACAAAACTATCTAAATCCTGCTTTAAAGGCAGGGTTAATTGAACGTACCATTCCTGAGAAGCCTAACAGCAAACATCAGAAGTACAGAAAGCACAAAGCGTAAACGATTCATAATCACACAAAAAATCCGATAGACGCTGGATTTCCACAGGTTGTTCTTGAGATTATCGCAGGAGTGCCCAGAATCCCGTAGCAATGCGACCAGCTCAAAATGCCAGACAGTGTCTGGCATTTTTCATTCTCTGTTGGTCACCCCTCCATCCCCCACAGATACTGCGCCTCTGAGATGGTAAACTCCACCTGAAGCTCATATCCCCGGCTGATCTCCACCCGCCGGATCATATGTCCGCAGATCATTTTCTTCTCTGCCGTGGTGGCCTTGTCATACAGATCCGCCCAGCAGGAGAGTGATTCATGCTCCTGTTGAAACTGAACCGCTTTTTCTTCCGCATCCTCCAATTCCTGCTTCAGAGTCTCAGCCGTACTGCTGTTCTGCCGAATGCTCTCCTCCAGCCGATCCAGCCGTCGTTTCAGCTGCTCCGGGGTGAACACACAGGTTCCATCCATGGCATCCAGCATCAGGCTCTCCAACCTGTCCCGCTCCCTGAGACTCTTGTCCAGCTCTGCCTTGGCGCTTCGCAGTCTGCGGCTCACTTCCTCCGCATTGCTTTTCATCTGGTGATCCACCACTGTCTGTACGTCCACCGCTCTGGTTTTTTGGAAGACCTCTCGAAGCAGGGCGTCGATCACCCCATCCACCTTCTCCGCCCGATAGGTGGCAGGGCCGTCGCACTTGTCCTTATGCTGGCTTCGGTTATAGCACTTGTAAATTGGTATCCGTTCCAGATGTCCGGGATGGTGGATTTTCCGCCCTGCGGTAGCAAAAATGCGGCCACCGCAGTGACCGCACTACACATTTCCGGGCAAATGCGCCCAGTCTTCATTTCCCATGGGCAGATAACTGACCCGCTCTGCCGTATCCTCTATCACACCTTGACGCCGGTACGCGCTTTGTGTAACCCATATAGGCGATCCCGATCCCAAAGAATAACGCCGGTAGCCTTTGCTGCCTCCTTTGCGCCGCAGGTGAAGTAGTTATTTGTCATAACCACGCCCACATGACAGCTGTATATTGTTTTCCCGGCATATATCTCCTGTACAGGCTTGTTGCCCAAAGGAGACGAATAACACTTACATTGAAAGGCATATTTCACATCTTCTTTCACTGCAAGAATATCTGCTCCCTGATCCCCACTTCCCGGAGTAACCACCACATCCTGAAAGCCGTTGTCAATCAACAAATCTGCACACCATCGTTCAAACGCATGTCCATCCATACCCTCAGCCACAGCACTCCACGTCTCATCGTCAGCCGTGTGTGATCGGCTGCGACGATAACGATCGTACGGAAATGGATTATTCTGTTTCTTTTGTCCTGATACAACAGGCAGGAGCAACAGAATGATAATAATCCCCACCCAAATGATACCATATCTGTACAATTGAATCAATTCAACAACTGTCTCAAAAACGGAATTCTGCATCATAGCTTACCCTTTCATCTTTTTCATCGTTTCAAATCATTCACCGGGCATTTGTTAATTTACTCCACATTCCGCCTTGCATTATAATAACACGCATCAGAGTAATTGCAAGCAAAAATACCATTTTTCGTCCGACATCACATGAAAGAACAGATCGGTTTGATGCCTCACAGCATCCCGTGTTTCGCCCGGCAAAGCAAAAATGTACCCATTTCGGTCGTTGTTATGTCAATTCAAAAGTTAGTATGCAAAAAAATACCGCCTGAAATGCTTTCATTTCAGACGGTTTGATGGACCTGATCGGATTCGAACCGACGACCCCCACAATGCGAATGTGATGCGCTCCCAGCTGCGCTACAGGCCCAGATACCCCGTTCCTGGAGATCAGCCCATGACCCGGACAAACCCGGTATATGCCCCGGTCACAAGCTCCCTCAACAGGAACAAGGGTTATTATACCACATTTCTCCGGGTTGTAAAGCCCTTTTTTGCCTTTTCCTGCGCCTTCGGCTCAAGGGAGCGTTTTTTCCCATTTGACATGCGCCCGGAAATGCACTAAACTATCTCCCCGAACAAATCACCGGAGGGAATTGCTATGACAATCAAAGAAATCGGCGAGCTGCGCCGTCAGCTCAAGCCGGAGAAATCCAATATCACCAAAATCTACGGCTGCTATGTCAATCAGGTGAGAGAGCCCATTTCGGACTTTGAACAGAGCGTCGGCCTGATGAAGGAGGAGGAGCGGGAGTATTACCACAATCTGCTGAAAAAAATACTCTCCGGCGGGCCGGGCAGGACGCTGTTTGACCTGTCCTTCCCCACGGCGGAGGTTGCCCGCGGCGAGACCCACGCCCGGCTCATGGCGCTGGTGCAGAGTAAATGCGCCGACGAGGAGGCAAGAGCCGCCCTGTACCGGCAGATTGTAGATACCGTGAAGCTGGACAGCAACTATGTGATTCTCCTTGCCTGCAATCAGTACGATGTCCCCCGCAGGGGCGGCGATGCTCTGGGAGACGGGGATGCCTCTGACCAGACCTATACCCATATCCTCTGCGCCGTGTGCCCGGTGAAGCAGGCAAAGCCGGGGCTGGGCTACCACAGCGAGGACAGGGTGTTTCATACCAGCGTGGGCGACCACCTGATCGCCCCACCCCAGTGGGGCTTTCTCTTCCCCGCCTTCGACAACCGCTCCACAAACCTCTACAACGCTCTGTGCTACCTGCGCAAGGAGGACGAGCAGAACAGCGCCTTTATTCAGAGTGTCTTTTCTCTGGACTGTCCCCCCACTGCCCAGAGCCGCCGGGAGACCTTCGCCGGAATGCTGGAGGAACTGGAGGAGCAGTGCAGTCTGGAGGTGGTCACAACCCTGTCCCAGCGGGTGCGGGAGCTGTCGGAGGAGCACAAGGCGGAGCACCGGGAGGAGGATTTTGCCGTCTCCGGGGACGAGCTTCGCATGATGCTGGACGAGTGCGGCGTCAGCGAGGAGCGGCTGGATGCCTTCTCCCAGCAGTTTGACGCTGCGTTTGGCCGGGGAGAGAGCGTAGACCCCAGCCTGCTGCTGGACACCCGGCACTGTCAGGTGAAGCTGCCTGACATCTCCATCAAGGCCACTCCGGAGGCGGCGGAGCGGATGGAGACGAGAATCATCGACGGCGTTCCCTGCCTCCTGATTCCCACAGAGGGAGAGATCGAGGTCAACGGGGTGAATGTCTCCCTGCGCAATGGCGCCGGACAGGCGGAAGCGGTCCCCGGATAAGCATAACAGCGGCGCAGGTATCTCATAGCCTGCGCCGCTGTTGTCTATTTATCATTTGCAGAAGGCGGATCACCAATTTTTCTTCAGCTGAATCTGTCTGTACTTCAGCAGCTTGGTGGAGGCGGACTTATACGCCAGCTTGTATGCCTTCAGGTTTTTTGAGTTCTCCTCAAATCGCTCAGCCATCTCGGCAAGTCCTGCCTGCCGCAATGCCTTAATCATCTCTGCGTCGGTCATGGAACTCACTCCTTTTCTATATGACCCTCAATACGATGGTATTGACTGATGACTTCCCTGTCATCGGGTACGGATTATAGCAGAGGATGCCCCGCAGGTCAATACTTTTGGAAAAAGTTCGGTGATGTCAACAAAAAGTGTGCATAATATCTGTTGCAACCTTGTCTTTAACGTGATTTAACCGGAAGAGATTGCCAAAAGATTCTGGTGGAGAACGCATTTCATTCCTCTTTCATTGTGCGATTTTGCCAAAAATTGTCGGGCATAGCTGGCTGTCTTTCACACATCCTAGAAGCAGACAGTCCGAAACCGGGCGGTCAACTCAACGAAAAGAAGGAGATGTTCAATATGGCTAGCAACAGCAACCGTGGTAATCAGGCATTGGTACCCGAAGCTCGTGAAGCGCTGAACAAGTTTAAGATGGAGTCTGCCTCCGAGGTTGATGTACCCTCCCCATCTTAAAACTACTTATATGCCCGCCTGCGTATCTCCGTTTTGTCTCTGCCCTCCCACGAAAAGACTGCGCCTCTCTCAGGCAACTGGACAATCCCTGACAGAATAGGATAGTACCTGTGAAAGGAGATGGGAAGATGCTATCCTTATTGACCATGCTGCTGCTCCACGGGCAGCTCTTCTCCCTCCGTCTCAGTCAGGGCAGCTCCTTTCCCCGCCCGCTGAAGGCGGAGGAGGAGGCGGAGTATGTCCGGCGCTGGGCAGAGGGGGATCTGGCAGCACGAAACGAGCTGGTGGAGCATAACCTGCGGCTTGTGGCTCACATCGCCAAAAAGTATTACTCCCAGACCGGGGACTCAGACGACCTGATCTCCATCGGCACCATCGGGCTGATTAAGGCAGTGAATACCTATCAGGCGGGGCGGAAGATCAAGCTGGGGACGTATGCGGCACGGTGTATTGAAAATG
>CAJOOV010000199.1 GCA_905236265.1 uncultured Oscillospiraceae bacterium
ATCGCCGGGGAGCCCAGACCGTTGGTGGTATAGGTGCCGCCGGTCACGTTCACGGTGCCGCCGCCCCGGTCAGTGCGGATGGCGGCGGAAGAGCGTCCGCTGGTGGTGACGGTGAGATTGGCGGCGTTGGTGATGCCGCCCCCGGTGGTCATAATGCCGCCGGAGCCGTCCCCGGTGGTGGTGATGGTGGAGTCGGAGATATTCACCGTGGTGCCGTCCCCGGCAGCGCCGTTCTGACCGCCGTTGCCGCCGTAGCTGAACACGCCGTTCGCCCCGTCTGCGTCAGAGGTAATGTCTGCCCCTGAAATGTTCACGGTTGCGCCGCCCTTTGCCAGAACAGCGGCGTTCAAGCCGTAAAAGTTGCAGTTGTCCCCTCCGTCGGAGTCCCCGGTCTTGGTGATCGCAGCATCGCTGATGCTCACTTCTTCGTTCGTGCTGATGAGCAGGGCGCTCTCGTCGGCGGTGGTGCTGGCGTAGGTCTCGCCGCTGCGGGTGTCGGCGGAGGTGATGGTGGTGGCAGCGGTATAGGTCACATCGCCGGAGCTGCTGCCTGGTGCCCCGCCGGGCTGACCCATGCCGTCAGGGGGATCGCCGGGAGGGTTGCCTTCGGGGGGCTCGCCGGGGAAGTCCCCTGACGGGGGCTGGGGGGATTCAGTGTCTTCGGTTTCGGTTTCGTCACCCTCAGCCGTCTCCGCCGTTTCGGCGGCGGCGCTTTCCTCCTCTGTGGTCTTTGAGGTGGTGGTGCCGCAGGCGGTGAGGGCGGAGAAAAGCATCAGCGTGCTGAGCAGCAATGCAATGGTCTTTTTCATGGTGGAATCACTCCTTTGTTTGATCTGAGGAGAGTATACCAGCCAAAGCTGAAATCAGCCTGAAAGGAGCAATTGTTTTTTGCTTGGTTTAAGGGGGAGGTCAGATGCCGAACAGGCCGGAAAGCATTGGCCATACCTTTGCCAATGCGCCTCCAATTGCAATGCAGTTTGCAGCGTCTCCCAGCATACTGCGGAATTTCTCCAGCCGTGTCTCCTCCTGTGCCTCCTGCAGCTGGGACACAAGCTCCGTGAGACGCTCTGTCTTTTCCTCTGTGTTCTGCAGGGCGGCAAGGATCGCATCCATCTGCTCACGGGTTGGGGTAAGCGCTCCCGTGCGAATGTCATCCAAAATGCGGCCGGTGTTTTCCTGCAGGGCGGCAGTGTTGGCGTTCAGGGCGGCGGTGTTGGCGTTCGTGGCGGCAGTGTGCTCTTCCAGCGCTTTGATAAGCTCCGGCACGGAATCCCGGTAGTCCTGTTCCGCCTCCCGCTGCTCGCTCCGGTCTGTCACCCCGTAAGCCGCCTTTGCCTTGTCCAGAAAGCGTCCGTAGACCAGCTCCAAAAGGGGCAGCAGGGCATAACGGTTTCTGTGACCGATAATCTTCTCGTCGCCCTCTCCGTAGCAGTACCAGACCTCGTCCTCTAAGGCAAACCAGTCTGAACCCTTGTCGTTCTCCGCCTTAACCCACTGCTCCGCCTTGAGCTTCAACAGCTCGTTGATCTTCCCCAACTGCTTGCAAATAGGCTGCAGCCATTCCGAAACATTGTATTCGTCCTCCTGAGCGTAGACATCAATCTGCAGCGTGTCGCTGTCCTTCGTAAAAACCACAGCCCTGAGACCCATTACCGGGTTTTCCAGTTCAAAGCCGCTGCGCCAGAACCTGCCGTGTTGGAGAAAACGATAACAGTGAATCATCAGCCGGTGAATCACCGTCTCCGGGAGCAGCCCATACTGGAACCGGACGGACACCTGCTGACGGCAATCCTCCGGCGCAGGGCTGCGCTTGGAATCCGGCTTGCACAGCACCGGCATAAACTCGTGATCCTTGTCCACCGGGTAGGAGATTTGGAACTTGCGCATAATGTCCAGCACATAGCCCTGCTCCTCCTTGTCATAGGACACCCCGTCCAGACAGGGAACCCCCTCCTCCCGCTTTTCCGGGCTGCCCTCGCTGCTGAGAATCAGGTCAATCTCCGTCCGGGTGATGATGCCGTCGTCGGACGGCTTTTTCTCCCAAATCAGGCGGTAAATGGCGCTGGTGAGCCATGCAGGTTCCAGAATCTTGTAATCCTCCTGACGCTCCCTGCCCTCCTCAAAGTGGTAGCTGAAGCAGACCCCCATATCGTTGAACCAGTTCAGCAGCCAGACCCGAAGTTGGTCGTCCTTGGGCACGCCGTGGTCATCGCACAGGGTATGAAAGCCCGCCCGGTCGATGTAGTAGTTCTTCTCCCGCAGCGCCAGCAGCTCCTGACGCACCTGCTCCCAGCTCTCCGGCAGGGTCATTTTGCAGCTATCCATCTCCAGCGCCTGACGGAGGATCGGCGCCTCAACCTCCCGGCGAAACTCCTCCTCCTCGGCAGTGCGGGCGGAGCAGTGGTGAATCTCCTTCAGGTTGGGGTATTCCCTTTTCAGGGTCGTCCCGTCCAAGTCCAGATTCACGCCTCCGGTCATCTCGTTCACCAGCAGCACCACCGGTGCCTCCGGGGCAACGCTTTGCACGGTGCGCAGCCAATGGCGCGCCCGCTGGGTCTGACCGTTGTTCCGGGTGTCCACCAGAATCACATAGCAGGTGCG
>CAJOOV010000200.1 GCA_905236265.1 uncultured Oscillospiraceae bacterium
ATGTGGCAGTATTCGGAAATATCAGGGGTTTTTCCGGCACAAAACAGGATTCTTTTCCCTTATCCCGCCCCCTCTCCCATCATCAGGGAAAAAGGGTGTAAAAGACTGGGCGCCCCCGGCAAAGCAGCCTTTCCCGCCCCTGTCCATCGTCTTTGTCCCCGCTATCCCTCCCCGCCCCTTTACGCTGGGGCTCAAATCACAGACAAAGTCCGGTGGACTTTGTCTGTGCGCTTTGACTCTATTCCGCCCTGAGAGTGGAACGCAGCGAGTCTTTGTCTACCGTCTGTGCCCCCTTTACACGGGGGCTTTTTTCGGCTATAATGAGGATGAGATTTTGTGTAAAGCGAGTGGAACAATATGGCATCCGTGAAGTTTGATGAATACAAGGTAAAGCTGAACAACCTGCAGCCGGTGCTGGAGGAGCTGGGCAAGAGCCTGAACCTCCCCGCCGCAGAGCAGGAGCTGGAAATGCTCCAGATGCAGGCCACCTCCGACGGCTTCTGGAACGACATGGCAAAGGCGCAGAAGGTCAGCACCCGCATCAAGACCCTTCAGGACAAGCTGGAGGCGCAGCGCAAGCGTCAGGGGGAGCTGGAGGATCTGCTGGTGCTGTGTGAGATGGGTCAGGAGGAGGACGACGACGATCTGCTGGGCGAGCTGGAGGAGGGCTTTGCCAAGCTGGAGGGAGAGCTGGAATCCGCCCGGATGCAGACCCTGTTCCGGGGGGAATACGACAGCTCCAACGCCATTATCACCTTCCACGCCGGGGCAGGCGGCACCGAGGCGCAGGATTGGGCGCAGATGCTCTTTCGGATGTATGTCCGCTGGGGCGAGCGCCACGGCTTCACCGTCAAGACCATGGACTATCAGGACGGGGACGAGGCGGGCATCAAGTCCGCCTGCCTGTCCATCGAGGGGGACAACGCCTACGGCTATCTGAGAGGGGAGCACGGCGTACACCGTCTGGTGCGGGTCTCCCCCTTTGACGCCAACGCCCGGCGGCAGACCTCCTTTGCCGCCATTGAGGTCATGCCGGAGCTGCCCGACGACGTGGATGTGGAGATCCGGCAGGAGGACATTGAGATGCAGGTCTACCGCTCCTCCGGCGCAGGCGGACAGCATATCAACAAGACCTCCTCCGCTGTGCGCCTCATCCACAAGCCCACCGGGGTGGTGGTCTCCTGCCAGACCGAGCGCAGCCAGCTTCAAAACCGGGAGAACTGTATGCGTATGCTCCGGGCAAAGCTCACGGAGATGAAGCTGCAGCAGCACGCCGAGAAGATCTCCGACCTGAAGGGCGTACAGATGAAGATCGAGTGGGGCAGCCAGATCCGCTCCTATGTCTTTATGCCCTATACGCTGGTGAAGGATACCCGCACCGGCTTCGAGACCAGCAACGTCAACGCCGTCATGGACGGCGATCTGGACGGGTTTATCAACGCCTACCTCACCTGCGAGGCCACCGGCCAGTGGGCGAGCAAGTAAGCACAGCAGCAGGGGCGCATCGTGTGGGAGCGTAACTCCCTCAGAGAGGGAGCCTTTGGCAGGGCTGTTTGACGTTCCGGAAAAAGAAACACCTCCCTCAAAGAGGGAGGCAGGAGGGGCGATTTCCAATCGCCCCTCCTTTTTGCAACTTTTCAGTGCCAAAACTGAAACCTTAAAAGACTTTAAGCTGTAATTCATCATTTCCGGCAAAACCGTTCATATTTTATTCATATCCCTCCGCTATTCTCATTGTCAGAAACCAGTGAACCGGAACACCACGGGAACACAGTAAGGAGTGTCTTTTATGGGATATAATATGTATGACCGCAACTACGGCAGCGGCTTCACGCCGGAAAACGACAACCGTCCCCCGGAGCAGCGCCCCGGCTACTCCGGCGGCGGAGACGATGCAGCGCACACCACAGGCGAAAACGGGGAATACCACTACAGCTTCCAGCCTGCGGACGAGGAGAGCGCCTCTGCTGCCTCCTCCGCTTCCTCCGCCTCCTCCTACGCCTCCAATCCCACCGGCTACAGCTTCCAGACGGGCTTCACCGCCTCCGGCAGAGGAAGCCAGTCCCGGCGCAGGAGCGGGAAGAGGGGCTGGGTCAAGGTGGTGGCCGCCGTGCTGGCCTGCCTGCTGATGGGCGGCGCCGCAGGGGCGGGAGGCGCCTATCTGATGTTCTCCCGGCTGAACGGCAGCGCCTCCGGCGGCGGCGCAGTCGACAGCACCGGCTCCTCCGCCACGCCCACCCTGCAGATGAGCGACTCTGACCGCCCCGCAGGCACGGTAAAGCAGACCGTCCACGCCGGGGACACCATGACCCCCAGCCAGATCTATGAGGCATATCAGAACTCCGTGGTCAGCATTGAGGTTCAGACCGCCTCCGGCATCGGGGCTGGCACCGGATTCCTCATCTCCGACGACGGCTATATTCTCACCTGCTACCATGTGGTGAAGGGCTATCAGGCCATTTCCGTCACCTTTGTGGACTCCTCCAGCTATGAGGCCACCTATGTAGGCGGCGACGAGGATGCCGACCTTGCCGTCATCAAAATCGAGCCCAAGGACGGCACCACCCTCACCCCTGTGGTGATCGGGGACTCCTCCAAGCTGGTCATCGGCTCCACCGTCTCCGCCATCGGCAACGCCCTTGGCACCTTTGCCAACACCCTCACCTCCGGCACCGTCTCCGGTCTGGACAGGGCGCTGACCATGGAGGACGGCACGGTGATGAACGTGCTGCAGACCGACTGCACCATCAACTCCGGCAACTCCGGCGGCCCCCTGTTCAACGAGTACGGCGAGGTCATCGGCGTGGTGAACGCAAAGTATTCCTCCAG
>CAJOOV010000201.1 GCA_905236265.1 uncultured Oscillospiraceae bacterium
GCCCGTCTCGGAAACGTGCCGGCGGCACGTTTCAGGGCGAGTGGGATGAAATGCCGAAGGCACTCCTCTGCAAAAGGCTGTCAGCGCAGCTGACTGGGGGAGAACTCCCTCCGTCACCGCCTATGGCGGCGACACCTCCCTCAGCGAGGGAGGCTGTCAGCGCAGTTGACTGAGAGGGCTGTGTCTTGCCCCAATGAGACAGCCCAGATTGTGTAAGGCTTTCTCCGTCTGCCCAAGCCCTCCCCTTTGGGGAGGGGGCACCATGAGCCGCACATCAGGCGGCTCATGGTAGGTGAGGATGTCGTAAAAAACCACCCTCTCCCCTGCGGGGTGGGCGCCGCCCCTGGTCTTGATAAGCAAGAAGAAGTGCGTATTTTCAGAATGACCGCCGAAGATACGCACTCTTTTTATCAGTTACGCCCGGTCAAAGGCAGGGTTTGTGAAATAGACGTTCTTCTGGTTCAGCCGCTGTCTGACCCGCTCAATGGCCTCCCCGAAGCGCTGGAAGTGGACGATCTCCCGCTCCCGGAGAAAACGGATGACATCATTCACGTCCGGGTCGTCCGAGAGGCGGAGGATATTTTCATAGGTGACTCTCGCCTTCTGCTCGGCGGCCAGATCCTCAGTGAGGTCGCAGATGGGATCGCCCTTTACCTGCATGGAGGCGGCAGTCCACGGGAACCCGGAGGCGGCAGTGGGGTAGACCCCGGTGGTATGGTCTACAAAGTAGGGGGCAAAAGCGCTGTCCTGAATCTGCTGGTCGGAGAGCTTGCGGGTGAGCTGGTGGACGATGGAGGCCACCATCTCCAAGTGCCCCAGCTCCTCAGTGCCGATGTCGGTGAGCAGCGCCTTTACCTCAGGATAGGGCATAGCGTAGCGCTGGCTGAGATAGCGCAGGGATGCGCCAAGCTCCCCGTCAGGGCCGCCGTATTGGGAAATGATAATGGACGCCAGCCGGGGGTTCGTGTTTTTAATGTTCACTGGATACTGCAGCTTTTTGTCATAAATGAACATACCCTCAATCCTCCTTCTTCGTCCACGGCCACGGGTCGTGTACCCAGGTATAGTGCTGGCTCTCCGCTGCGGCTGTCTGGGTCAGAGGGCCATACTGCGCCTCATACCGGCTGCGCCCTTCCTTTTCCAGAGCGGCGTAGCGCTGGAACAGGGCGAAGGCCTCCTGATCCTCAGGATGGGTGTCCAGATACAGCCCCAGCTCATTGAGCACAAAGCAAAGCGCCTGCAGCTCGGACAGAGGCGTCTGCTCCACCTCGCTGCCCTTCACAGCCAGATGGAAGGGCAGATTCAGCTCCGGGAACAGCGTCCCCTGCGCCAGTGCGTCCTTCCGGCAGTAGCGTGAGCCGTTCTCCTGCAGGGGAACGAAGGGAACTGCCAGCGGGGCGCAGGAGGGGAGCGTGCCCGTGCCGCTGTCACAGCGGCGCTTCTCCTGCCCGGATTCAGCGGTGCTTGGGTTCGTATTCATTCTGTTTCCTCCTTCAAAGGTGCCTTTGCGGCACCCTTGAGCCATTCTATGCCCAAATCGGCAGGAGTTGACAAAGAAAAGGGGCTGTCTCACAAAAATGAGGCAGCCCCAAATCGTATAAGAAGTCCGATAGACTTTGTCTGCAGCCCCGCATTGCTGCGTTATCAGCAATAGAGAGGATGACGGCCGGTAAGCTGGGTGACGGTCTCACGAATCTCCTCCGCTTTGGCCTCATAGTCCATAGCCGTTTGGCAGATCAGCCTGCCCACCAGTGCGCACTCCTGCTCGTCAAAGCCCCGTGTGGTCACGGCAGGGGTTCCCAGCCGCAGACCGGAGGTGACAAAGGGCTTCTCCGGGTCGTTGGGAATGGCGTTTTTGTTGGCGGTGATGAACACCTCGTCCAGACGCTGCTCCATCACCTTCCCCGTCAGCTTTGCCGGGCGGAGATCCACCAGCATCAGATGGTTGTCCGTGCCGCCGGAGACCAGATCCAGTCCCCCCTCCAGAATGGCATCCGCCATGGCCTTTGCGTTTTTCACCACCTGAGCGGCATACGCCCGGAACTCCGGCTTCAGCGCCTCCCCCAGCGCCACTGCCTTTGCGGCGATAATGTGCATCAGCGGGCCGCCCTGAGAGCCGGGGAAGATAGCGGAGTTGACCTTCTTGGCAATGGCCTCGTCGTTGGTGAGAATCAGCCCGCCGCGGGTGCCCCGGAGGGTCTTATGGGTGGTGGTGGTGACAATATCCGCATAGGGCACAGGGGAGAGATGCTGTCCGCCTGCCACAAGCCCGGCGATGTGTGCCATATCCACCATGAGGTAGGCGCCCACCTCGTGGGCAATCTCCGCAAAGAGCCGGAAGTCAATGGCTCTGGGATAGGCGCTGGCACCGGCGATGATGAGCCGGGGGCGCTCCTTTTTGGCCAGCTCCCGCACCTGATCGTAGTCAATGCGTCCCGTCTCCACGTCCACGCCGTAGGAAACCATTCTGTAGTCCTTGCCGGAGAAGTTCACCGGGGAGCCATGGGTGAGGTGTCCGCCCTGATCCAGCCGCATACCCATCACCGTGTCCCCGGTGTTGACCAGCGCCCGGTAGGCGGCAAAGTTGGCCTGCGCCCCGGAATGTGCCTGCACATTGGCATATTTAGCCCCAAAGAGGGTCTTTGCCCGCTCAATGGCCAGATTCTCCACCAGATCCACGCACTGACAGCCGCCGTAGTACCGGTGGCCGGGGTAGCCCTCGGCATATTTGTTGGTCAGTACGGAGCCGGCGGCGGCCATCACTGCCTCGCTGACAATGTTCTCAGAGGCAATCAGTTCGATATTCCTGCGCTGGCGGTTCAGCTCCAGCGCAACCGCCTGACCAACCTCAGGGTCAGCCGTTTTCAGGAAGGAAAGCATTTCTTCAACCATGGTGATTCTCCTTTGTCCACAGAAAAAAGACAGATGTTCGCAAGAGATATTATACCCTGTTGAGAAAAAAAGGCAAGGGTGCATTCTTCCGGAAAAAGGGTCGAAATTCCGCCGCTTTTGTGATAAAATGTGAGAAAGGAAGAGAGGTGTCCCCCTATGAAAACAGAGCAGGCGGTTTTATCCATCATTGACGCACTGAAACAGCGCTATCCCGATGCCCTTTGCTCCTTGCAGTATGAAAAGGATTATGAGCTGCTCTTTGCCGTGCGTCTCTCCGCCCAGTGTACGGATGAGCGGGTGAACAAGGTCACGCCGGCGCTGTTCCGGCGCTTTCCCACGCTGGAGTCCTTTGCGCAGGCAGACCCGGAGGAGGTGGGGCAGTACATCCACTCCTGCGGCTTCTTTCGGGGAAAGAGCCGTGATCTGGTGAACTGCGCCGCAATGCTCCTCTCCGACTACGGCGGGAAGGTGCCGGGGGAGATGGAGGAGCTGCTGCGCCTGCCGGGGGTAGGACGCAAGACGGCGAACCTGATTCAGGGGGATGTGTTCGGCAGACCCGGCGTGGTGGTGGCGGATACCCACTGCATCCGCATCTCCGCCCGGCTGGGGCTGACGGACGGGACAAAGGACCCCGGCAAGGTGGAGCAGCAGCTTCGTGCCATTCTCCCCGGTGAGGAGTCCAACCATTTCTGCCACAGGCTGGTGCTCTTTGGCAGGGAGGTCTGCACCGCAAGGCGGGCTTACTGTGAGCGCTGCCCTCTCTGCCAGTGGTGCGACCACTTTCAGGGGCAGGGAAGAGATGAACCAATTGCAACGGTTTTGTAAAAAAGCTGTAAAAAGAGGGAAATCCCCTTGCAATTCTTTTTGCCAATGAGTACAATGAAACCATCCCAAAACGAGCGGGGCAAAGCCCCATGCAGGAGGTAATTCAAATGGCATTCAGCGTAGAAGAATTGAAGAAAATGGCAATTGATCTGGGTCAGACCGGTCTGAATCTGGCACAGGGCGGACTGGACAGAGGGCTTCAGCTCGCTTCCGCCGCCAAGTTCAAGGCGTCCAACATCAAGGAAGAGGGCAATCTCCGTGCCGCCTTTGCCGAGCTGGGCAGGATGTATTTTGCAGACCACGGCGCAGAGCCGGAGGAGGCCTATGCCGCCGTGTGCAACCAGATTGCCGACATTCAGGCCGTAATCGCCGCCAATAACGCCAAAATCGCCGAGATGAAGGTGACACCGGACGTGGAGGAGAAAGTGGAAGCCGCTGCGGAGGCCGTTGCCGAGGCGGAGGCTGCCGCCGACGAGCTGGAGACAAAGATCGAAGAGGCCGCCGAGACCGTGGAGAAGAGCGTGTGCGAGAGCTGCGAGGAGCCTGCAGCCGAGGCAGAGGCAGACGACGAGAGCGCTCCTGTCTGATTCCACTCAGGCGGTAAAGGGCTGATACAAAGCCTTCCCCCAACGGGGGAAGGGGGACCATTTGCCGCATATGGGCGGCAAATGGTGGATGAGGGGGTTCCACC
>CAJOOV010000202.1 GCA_905236265.1 uncultured Oscillospiraceae bacterium
GGGTGAAGGTGACGCTCTCGCCGGGGAGCACCTCTGCGCTGTAGCGGTCGGCGGTGTAGTGGGCGGATTCCTCCAGCACCAGATGGACGGGGAAGGGGTGGTTATCTGTGCCTTTTGGGGCGCAGGAGGTGAGGGAAATCAAAAGCAGAACAATGCCAATGATGCGCTTCACGGTGGAATACCCCCCTTTCTGTCATTATTACTTTATTCCACGTTTCCCCAAAAAGCAACCGTTTCCTGAACGAAGCAAAAACAGAGCGCCGCCCCCGAAGGAAACGGCGCCCTGAGGCTGGGTGATGGAATTACTCCTGCGTCACGTCAAAGAAGGCGCTGACGATGGAGAGGAGCGCGGCTGCCAGCGTGGCGGCGATGGCCGCAATGCAGCTTGTGGTGTCCGCCATGTTGGCGGCGCTGTTTTCAAAGGTGAACACAGCGGCCAGATTGTTGATTCTTGCGTTGAGGAGCATGACCACGCCCACCATCAGCGCAACGCTGCCGCACACGGGCAGGATGTCCGCCCACTGGGGGGTGCCCTTCAGCCCCACCAGAATCACGGTGTCCTCCACCACAATCCCGATGACCAGACAGGCCACCACAGGGAAGCTGACGCCCATCTTGGCGTAGTAATTGGTTCCGGTATTCACCATGTAGGACGCAATGCCCACCACGGCGGCAATCACAGTGAGGGCGGTGAGAAACAGCCCTGCGGATTTCTTTCTTGCCATAAAAACTCCCTCCTTGCCTCAGTCTTTCTTTTTTCCGGCCTTCACATACATGACCACGTTCAACACGGTGAGGGCGGCAAAGGCCACCTCAATTCCGGTGAGCAGGTTGTCATACCATGTGCGAACCGTCTCGATATGGGTGCTGGCGGCGTAGCCGTCCATGGCGTTGGAGTTGGCCAGAGCGTATGCCTGCCAGGTCATGGCCTGCTTCAGGGCGGCGGTAAGCTCCGGGTCGTTTTTCACGTTGTCCAGCGTCCAGTAGCTGTAGTAGCCGGACACGGCGTCCATGGAGTTGTCGCCGGTGTTGCAGCTCATGGTCACGCCGTTGAGCACGGCTTCCTTCAGGGTGACGTAGCTGGGATCCATGATGAAGTCCTCGCTCATCAGGCCCTTGAAGCCCCACTCCTCCCGGACGATTTTTTTCAGCAGGTTGGGGTGGGCGTTGTCGGTGTAAACGCCGGCACGGTTGTAGGCGGTCATGGCACCCAGGCAGCCTGCGTTCTCAAAGCTGGCCTGCATGGCACGCAGCTCGCCCTCACGGGCCTTCTGCTCTGTCATAAAGGTGGCAACGCCGGTACGGTTCACTTCAGAGTCGTTGAAAGCCACATGCTTGGGGGCGGCAATCACGCCGTAGGCCTGAGCGCCCTCCACCGTGGCTGCGCCCAGATAGGCGGAGAGGACGGGGTCTTCGGAGTAATACTCGTGGTTGCGGGCGTTGTAGGGGCAGCGGTGCAGGTTCACGCCAATGCCCCACCAGATGGTCAGGTTGCTCCACAGGGAGAAGTTGCCCATCTCCTTGCCGTACTCCTCTGCCAGCGCCTTGTTGAAGGTCTGGGCGATAATGGTCTCGTTGCCCATGGTGCCCGCCTGATAGGAGGCGTTGGGGTCGTTTGCGTCAATGGCGCAGGGGTCGCCGGAGGACTTGTCGGTGTTGGCATACTGTGCCAGAGGATAGGAATAGATGCCGTTGGGACCGTCGTTCTGAATGGCCTCCGGGGACATGATGGAGGGGATGGCCTTGGTGGAGGTGCCGCCGAAGCCGGTGCGGATCATGCACTCCTCCAGCGTGATCTGATCCATCAGCATCCCCCAGCCCTCGTCGTTCAGGTCGGTGTTCCCCTTCATGGAGGCGAGGGCGAGACCGTTGTCAGCGCCGAAGACCACATCGGAGCCGGTGGAGACCATCTGATAGTTGTCGTTGCCCATGATGGCCAGCATCTCGTCACTGGCGGTGAGTCCGGCATAGGTCTTGGGGAAGGTGCCCGCCCAGTCGGAGCGGGTGAGATAGGTGGCGGTGCCGGGGAGCCAGTAGTTGATGTCCAGATCACCCAGCTGGTTCTCCACGCCCACGCCGTTTTTGGTGAGGTTGAAGGTGCTCTCGTCCAGAGCGTCCAGCGTCCAGGTCTGCACGTTGGCGGCGTCGCCCTCGGCGGTCATGCCGTCGGCAGTGGTCTTGCCCTGCGCGGCGAGGACATTGTTCATGGCCTCATGCGCCCCGTTGCCCACGGTGAAGCAATAGTCGCCTGCGTCCAGAATGTAGCTGCCCATGCCGCCTGCGGCGGTGGAGTCCCAGCTTGCCATGTACTGCAGATCGGCCACGATTTCCACTGTCTGGGAGGCGCCCGGCTCGATTACGTCTGTTTTGCCGAAGTCCAGAAGCTGCACTCCGGCCTTCTCCACCAGATGCTCCCGGTCATAGTCGGTGTAGGGAACGCTGACATAGAGCTGCACTGCGTCCTTGCCTGCCACAGCGCCGGTGTTGGTGACGGTGACGGAGGCGGTGGCGGTCTTGGCAGAGAGATCCACGCTCACGCTGTCCAGCTTCTGCTGGAAGGTGGTGTAGCTCAGGCCGTAGCCGAAGGGATAGGTGACCTCGTTGGCATAGCTCCATGCCCCGCCGGTGCTGCCCACCTCGGAGTCTGCCCCGCCCTGACCCAGAACGGCATCGGCATAGCGGGTCTCATAATACTTGTAGCCGGTGTAGATGCCCTCTGCCTCCACAATGGCGGAGTTGATGTTCTTATCCGGCTGGGCGTTTGCCCACCACAGGAAGCCGTAGTTCTGAGCGGCAGGAGAGAGGGCGTTTTTCACCGCATAGGTGTCGGACAGGTGGCCGGAGGGGTTCACCGTGCCGTCCAGAATGTCGCACACGCCGTAGAAGCCGTAGCCGCCGGGCAGGCCGATCTGCAGCATGGCGTCAATGCCCTCGTTGTCCGCCAGCTCCTGAATCTCCATGGCGCTGGCATTGTTCAGCAGCACGATGACCTTGCCGCCGTTGGCGCTCTTTGCGTCGATGGCGGACTGGATCAGCGCCCGCTCGTCGTCAGACAGTCCCAGAGGGTCGGTCTGGTTCAGGCTCTGGGAGGGGTCAACGCCAGCGGTGCCGGGGGTGTAGTTGGCGTTCTCGGAGCCTGCACGGGCGATGGTGACGATCATCACGTTATACTGGTTCAGGCTGTCCTTCCAGCCTCCGTCAGCCCCGTCCATTGCCGCCTGAGAGGGCTCCTTGCTGGTGAAGAAGCTGCCGTCGGAGTTGGCGGGGGCGGTGATGGTGGTATAGGTGATGGTGCCGCCCCAGCTCTCCACCTCGGTGGTATAGCTGGAGGCCAGAGCGCCGTAGAGGCTCTCCAGCGTGGGATTATAGGCAAAGCCCCGTGCGGAAAGCGCCTGCACGAAGTTCACCGTGTCTGCGTCAGTGCCGGAGGCGGGGGTGAGGCTGGAGCCCATGATGCCGCCCATCACCGGGTTATAGCTGGAAAAGCCCAGCAGGGAGAGCCTGCCCTTCTCCTCGGCGGTGAGGGGCAGAGCACCGTTGTTTTTCAGCAGCACGGTGCCCTCCTCGCTCATGCGCTCGCCCACGTCGGCAATGGCGTTGACCAGCTCGGTGGTGTTGGCGTAGTCGGAGGAGTAGGTATAGACCTCGCTGGGGTCTACCTCCTCGGTGACTACCTTGCTGCTGGTGGTGCCAAGGAACTTGTCAATGTCGGTACGGAACCCATTGACGATGCTGGTGCCTGCCAGAGCGAAGGCGGTGATAGCGGCGGTGAGTGCCGTCAAGCCCCGCCAGAGTCTCTGGGACGCACGTCTCTTGTCGTTTTTCATGTTTTACCTCCTCAGTTTTCGATTTATCCGCACCGGGACGGCGCATCCCTCCCCTTGCGGGACAGCGCCCCGGCGGCGTATACAAGGCTCAGACAGGGGGAATCAGCCCTTCAGGGCGCTTCTGCCGTGGGCGGTGCGCAGGGCGTTGAACTCTGCCAGAAGGGCGCTGCTGCGCTGCTGCTCTGCCTTGCGCTGGGCATCGGTGAGCTTTGCAAGGCGCTGCTGCTCCGCCTTTGCCGCCTCCGCCTGCTTCTTCAGCTCCGCCTGATAGGCATCCTCGCCCTCCTCCAGACGGATCTTCTCCTCGGCGGAGATATAGCGCCTGCCCTCGGCAGCGGCGGCGGCCTTCTGGTCCTCCACGATGGCACGGTGATCCAGCTTGCCGTAGCGCTCCACGTTCATCATGGTAAAGGTGAGGAAGATCACCAGATAGCACAGCGTCTCCCCGCCGATGAACACCCACGGCATGGCGGCACGCATGGCGGTGTTGGTCTGGATGGTGGAAACGTCATAGTGTACGGCGGAGAGTACGCCGTTGAGCACGCCGGTGGCCAGTCCGGTCATGCCTGCCATAATGGCACCGTAGATGGTCATGGACAGTCCGTCGGTGCGCACGCCGTGAATGGCCTCCTGATGGTCCAGAATGTCCGCCAGCAGTGCCAGAGACAGGTACATGGCGGGGGTGGAGCCAAGGGCCTTCACCACGAAGGACACCACAACGATGGGAAAGCTGGAGGGGAAGAGCATACCCAGCACGCCGCCCACCGTGGCCAGCACAGCGCCGGAGAGGATGGCCTTGCTCTTGCCGATCTTATTGGCCAGCGGCAGCGCCACCACCATGCCCACCGCAGTGGGGATTGCGCCGATGATGGACAGGGTGCCCTGGAGCTGTCCGCCGTAGGCGACGGTGTAGTTGCCCTGAGCGTCTGCGAACATGGAGGTGCAGAAGTAGTTCTGGGAGACGTTCTTAATCATGCCGCCGAACTGGTAGAGGAAGAAGAACACCATCATAATGATCCAGAACTGATCGGAGAAGCAGATCTTCGCCTGCTCACCCATGGGCAGGGCGGCCTTGCGCTCTCCCTGCTGTCCGGCGCTCTCCTCCGTGACCCGCTCACGGGTGAAGAAGTATTCGATGAGTGCGCCGATGAGGGTAATGATAATCAGGGCGATGACGAAGACCTTCCAGTGGTCGTGGGAGGCCTGAGCGTCGTAGATGGCGGCACCGGAGTCGTCCACATAGTACAGAATCGCCCCGGCGTCATTGGTGACGGGGGTACCCTGACCGCTCATGTCGTAGACGAAGAGCAGGTTCAGGAAGAAGGGCAGAATCATGCTGGAAAGACCCATGGCCGCCAGCGCCGTGGCATTGGAGATGGTGGCCAGCAGGCTCCTGTCCTGGGAGTTCCGGGTGGACAGGTTCACCAGTGCGGCGTGGGGGGTGTAGTACATGGGATAGGCGAAGGCGAACCACAGGTTATAGCCGATGGCGATGCACACCAGCGCCCCGGTATGCCATGCCGTACCCACTGCGTCATAGGGGGAGAACACGAACAGGAACAGCAATGCGCAAAGGCTGATGGGGACGCTGCACAGCAGCAGGGGTCTTGCCTTGCCCGCTCTGGAGTGGTTGTTGTCCATCAGCCGCCCCACCAGAATGTTGCCCAGCACCACAAAGATCACAGACACCACAGGCAGCCATGTGAAGAAGGCGGAGGCCCATGTGTTGATATGCAGCACGTCGGACATGTACTTATTGAAGTAGTTTGCCAGAATGGAATTGGCCAGCAGCGCCAGCGTAGGCCCTGCCAGATAGCCCAGAATGCCCTCCGGGAACAGGGTGACGTTGGCCTTTTTGATCTGACTGGGCGGGAGCCTGTCAAACAGGCCCTTTTTTTCGTTTGCCATTTCTTCCTCCCTCTCTCTCAGCTCAGGCTGCAGGTAAACTGATAGCTGCCGCTGCCCACCTGATGCTCGCTGCCGTCAGGCAGCGCCACCGTACAGCAGGTGCTGACAGGTACCGTCACATGGATGGTGAAGCTCCCGTCCCGCTGCTCCCAGCGGGAGAGGATTTTGCCGTAGGGCGTGCGCAATTCCGCCTGCGCCCAGTCCAGACCGCCGCCGGGCAGCGGCCTGACCCGGAAGCTGCGCCAGCCCGGCTCCGTAGGCTCAAGTCCCGCCGTTCTCCGGTAGAGGAAATCCCCTACGGCGCCGCTGGCATAGTGGTTATAGGAGATCATCAGGTCAGTGCCGTCGTCCCCGATGGGACAAACCCCGTTCTCGTCCAGCCCGTCCCAGCGCTCCCAGATGGTGGTCGCCCCGCAGGTGACCTCGTAGAGCCAGGAGGGGCACTTCGTGTTCAGCAGCATCCGGTAGGCGGTGTCGGCGTGGCCGTTGTCCGCAAGGGCGAAGAGAATATAGGGCGTGCCGGGAAAGCCGGTGCCGATGCAATACTCCCCCTGCTCTACCAGCTCTGCCAGCCGGTCAGCGGCGGCCTGCCTTGTACCCTCGTCGGGGAACATATCCAGATACAGGGGCAGCACATAGCCGGTCTGGAACTCGTTTTTCAGCCTGCCCCTGCCGTCGGTGAGCAGGGACACATAGGCATCCGCCACGGCGTCGCTGTACGCCTGATAGCGCTGCGCCTCCGCCTCCTCCCCCAGAAGGGCGGCGATTTTGGAGACAAGGGCGGTGGTATTGCGCAGGCTTGCCGTGGCCGTCCACTTCGCCCGCCCCTGCCACTGGCTCATCTTGGGCACGTCCGGGGCAACCCAGTCCCCGAAGTGGAGTACGGGGGGCGTGTTCCAGAGATAGCGGTGCTTTCCGAAGCTGCCCAGTCCCGCCCAGAACCGGCACGCCTTCACATACCGCTTCATGGCGGGGTACATCTCCCGCAGCAGCTCCAAATCCCCTCTCGCCTGATACTCCGCCCATGGCACCAGTACGCACGCATCGTCCCACCAGTCCACCGCAATGGGAGGCATGGTGGTGGGGAAGCCGTAGCCCTGATTGGGCACGGTGTTGGGGAAGCTGCCGCCGGGGTTCTGCTCCGAGCGCACGTCCCGGAGCCACTTCTCCAGAAAACGGCTCATGTCGAAGTTGAAGCAGGCGGTGGGGGCGAACACGGCGATGTCCCCCGTCCAGCCCATGCGCTCGTCCCGCTGGGGGCAGTCGGTGGGGATGTCCACGAAGTTGCTCTTTGCCCCCCATGTGATATTGCTCTGCAGCCGGTTGAGCAGCTCATTGGAGCAGGAGAAGCGGCCAATTTGCTCCACGTCGGAGTACAGCGCCAGCACGGAGAGGCTCAGCTCTCCCTCCTCTGCGCCGGTGACACCCACATACCGAAAGCCCATATAGGTCAGCGTGGGGGACCAGCTCTGCTCCCCGTCCCTGCAGACATAGGTGGCAGTGGCCTTGGCAGTGCGCAGGAAGGCGGTGTTCAGCGTGCCGTCGGGGTTGAGAATCTCCGCATGGCGGAAGGTGAGCACCTGCCCCGCCCTGCCCTTCACGGTGAAGCGCACCACACCGGCGAGATTCTGGCCGAAGTCGTAAATCAGCTCCTCCCCCCGCCTGACGCAGCTCACAGGCTGCAGCTCCTCATGGGCGGTCACCGGGGCGCTGTAGTCCGCCGTGACGACGGGATGAATCCGAAGCTGTTCCGCCGCCGCATGGTGCCATGGGATGCGCTCAGGGTCTACCGTGGCATCATAGTACTCCCCGTCGTACAGGTCGGCCATGCGCACGTTTCCCTGCTGCGTGACCTCCCAGCGCTCATCGGTGCCGATGACCTCCTGCGTGCCGTCGGCATAGGTGAGGCGCAGCTCCAGCAGCAGCGCCTGACGGTCTGCGTCATGGCGGTTGGCACGGGTGAAGATAAAGGAGCCTACCGCCCAGCCCCCCGCCACCACGGCGGTGAGGGTGTCCTCCCCGGTGAGCAGCCCGGTCACGTCATAGACCTGATATTGGAGCTGGTGCCGGTAGGAGGTGAAGCCGGGGGCGAAGTAGCGCTGGCCCACCCGCTGCCCGTTCAGGTACAGGTCATAGATGCCCAGCGCCGTGGCATAGATTTTGGCGCAGGCGATGGGCTTGGAGGCGGAGAGCCTGCGGCGGAAGGTCATGGGCAGGGGGGACACCTTTTTTTCGGTGAAGTGATAGTCAGCATCGGAAATCCACTGCGCCTGCCACGGGGTTTCCAGCCGCCCGGTCTCAAACTGCAGGGTCTTCTCTGCCCGCTCTCCCCGGCTGTCCTCCACGCTGAGATGCACGGCATAGGCGGTGAAGGGGCGCAGGGGTGCGCCGTGATAGGGGATGCCGGTCTGCCGGGCGGTCTCGATGCGCCAGCCCTCCCCCTCCAGCACCGCCTTGTGCAGGGAGACGTTCTCCCCGTCACTCTCAAGGGCAAAGGAAAATCGGGGCTTCAGCCGGTCAGTGACGCAGCCCTGCTCCAAATGCTCTACCGCAAAACGGGTAATACGCAGCATACCCTCTCTCTCCTCTCCGGGCAATGCCCGATTCTGTCTGTCTTTATGATAAGGATTTGCCAAAACAAAAACAACCGTTTTTGCGTAAACGGTTGTTTTTGCCCCGTAAGCCGTTGTCCCTTTGTATAAAACGCCCAGCCCCACCGGGGGGAGGGGCTGGCGACAGGGTCATTGGGGGATGGGGATGAGGATGCGCAGCTCGAACCAGCCGTCCCGCTGGGTGAAGGTGGCAGAGCCGCCGTATTTTTCCGCCGTATTCACAATGCTCCTCACGCCGAAGCCGTGGTAGCGCTCGTCCGCCTTGGTGGTGACGGGCAGCCCCCGGCTCAGGCGGAGCCTGCCCTGAAAGCGGTTTTCCAGCCGTATGCGCAAAAAGCCCCGCTCCCGGCTCACGGAGAGATGGATCAGCCGCTGCTCTGTCTGGGGGATCTGGCTCACCGCCTCAATGGCGTTGTCCAGCGCATTGCCGAACAGCACGCTGAGATCCACCACGTCCATAAAGTCCAGCGCTGCGCCGTCCGCCACGCAGGTGAGCTTGATTCCCTCGTTCTGACAGTGGATGCTCTTTCCGGAGAGAATGGTATCCAGAAACCGGTTCCCGGTCTTGTTCTGGGTCTCGTATACGGCAATTTCCCGCTCCATCCTGTCCAGATAGTCCAGCTTCTGCGCCGTGCCGATCTGGCTGCGCAGCACGGCGATCTGGTGCTTCAGGTCGTGGTACTTCCGGTTGACCAGATCCACCGACTCCTGATTCAGCCGGTAGTTCATATACTGCATCTGGAGCATCTGCTCCAGCGTGTCCCGCTCCAGCATCACATAGGCGTCGCAAAGCGCCACATGGTGGGCAAACAGCACCGCCACGCCCCCCAGATAGACCAGCGTGCGGATATTGAACGCCTCGGCATAGGTGGAGCCTGCGAAGGGGGTGTCGATGGGGGCAAAGCTGAGGGAGGAGAGAATATAGATCAGCACCGCAATGGCCAGTGTGCTGGCGCAGGAGGTGGAGCTGAGGTGCAGCTCTGCGTCCACCCGCTTCCATGGCCGCTCCAGCAGGTACATCACGGAGAACACCAACAGAAAGACCAGCAGCACGAAAACCGCCTGCGCCCACGCCGGGGAGAAGACCGGCCAGCGCTGGGCACAGAAGATGTAGAGCTGCCACGCCAGTGAGCAGGCAAAGCCGCCCAGAATAAAGCTCCGGGCGGCGTAGTAGAGCACATGCCGCACCTGCAGGCGGCACACCAGCGCCAGCGGGAGAGTGGTCAGCGCCGCAAAGACAGCCATCATGGCGTTGAACAGCGCCCCTGTCTGAGGCTCTGTGACATACATAAACAGGCACAGCACCCCAAGGGAGACAATGCCCGCCGCCGCCGTCTGCCCCCGGCGCAGCCGGGCGGGCAGCAGCAGCCCATAGACCAGAATCCCCAGCCAGTGGGCAATGGCCGTCCAGTAAAAAGGGATATTCTGCAGCTCCCGGCTCATTTGGACACCTCGTTGATGTGGTTGTTCAGAGCGTCCAGAAAGGCCTTCTTCCGGGCACGGCTGATCTGCACCCGCTCCCCGGCGATGAGGGCGTCGTCCCCTGCCATGCCGTCCACATGCTCCAGATTCACCAGAAAGCTCTTGCTGCAGCGGAAGAACCCCTTGTCCCCCAGAAGCCGCTCCGCCTCCCGCATGGTGCCGGAGGAGGTGAGGGTGCCGGAGAAGGTGTGGTAGATGAGAGAATGCTCCTGCACCTCCACATAGCGAAGCTCCCCCACCTCCAGCTTTTTCAGAGCGCCCCTTCCGGTGCTCACGGTGATATACTGCCTCCGGCGCAGGCTCATCCGCTTCAGCGCCCGCTCCATCCGCTGGGCAAAGGCGTAGTAGGACACGGGCTTGAGTACATAGTCCAGCGCCTCCACCTCGTAGCCCTTCATGGCATACTGGGGCATATTGGTGATGAAGATGATGACCACCTCCCGGTCAAGCCTGCGGATCTGCTCCGCCGCCTCCATGCCGCTGACCACGCCCAGCTCTATGTCCATGAGGATCAGGTCAAACTCCGGCTTGTAGCCGTAGGCAATCCTGGCACCGTCCTGAAAGACGGTGATTTGAAAATGTTCCCCGTGTTCCCGTTCAAACTGGCTCAGGTAGTCCAATATCTGTCTTCTGTAGGCGCTCTCATCCTCTACCACTGCCACCCGGATCATCCGCCATCCTCCTATCCTGCTTCTTTCAGATACTATTTTAATACATCTGAACAAATTGTCAATCCTTCCGAAAAACACAGACCCCGGCGTGCCTGCAAAGGCGCACCGGGGCGGAGACAAAGCGCTCCCGCAAAGTCTGGCAGACCTTGCGGGAGGGATAGGGGGAATTATTCTGCGTCAAAGTCGTAGTCGTTGCCGGGGAGTACGGCGTTGAGGATAATGCCGGACAGGGAGGCAATGGCCAGACCGGAGAGGGTGATGGTGGTGTCCATGACGGAGAAGGAGATGCCGCCGCCCTCGGAGAAGTTAAAGCCCAGAGCGGAGACGAGAATGACGGCTGCGATAATCAGGTTGCGGCTCTTGGTGAAGTCCACCTGATGCTCCACCACGTTGCGCACGCCGATGGCGGAAATCATGCCGTAGAGAATCAGGGATACGCCGCCGATGACTGCGGCGGGGATGGAGCGGATGACGGCGGAGACGGCGGGGAAGAAGGAGAGGATGACCGCAACGGCGGCGGCAATGCGCACCACAGCGGGGTCATAGACACGGCTCAGCGCCAGAACGCCGGTGTTCTCACCGTAGGTGGTGTTGGCGGGGCCGCCGAAGCAGGAGGCCAGAATGGTGGCAAGACCGTCGCCCATGAGGGTGCGGTGCAGGCCGGGATCCTTGATGAAGTTCTCCCCCACGGTGGCGCCGATGGCGGAGATGTCGCCCACATGCTCCATCATGGTGGCCAGTGCCAGCGGGGCGACGGTGAGAATGGCGGAGATGTCAAACTTCGCAAAGCAGTCCGGCTCCAGCGGGATGGCCACAACGCCGCCGATAAAGCCCTGAGAGAGGGTGGCCTGAACGCCGGAGAAGTCCACGCCGCCGGTGACCAGCGCTGCGGCATAGGAGACCAGAATGCCCATCATAATGGGGATGATTTTAATCATGCCCTTCCCCCAGATATTCACCACGATCACCGTGACCAGCGCCAGCAGGGCGATGGGCCAGTTGGTCTGGCAGTTGGAGATGGCGCTGGGGGCGAGAATCAGACCGATGGAGATAATGATGGGGCCGGTGACGACAGGGGGGAAGAAGCGCATGACCTTCTTCACGCCCACCGCCTTAATCAGCGCCGCCACAATGAGATACAGCAGGCCGGACACCACCACGCCGCCGCAGGCATAGGGCAGCATCTCGGTGTTGGGCTGGCCGTTTACCAGCGGCGCCACAGCGGCATAACCGCCCAGAAAGGCAAAGGAGGAGCCAAGAAAAGCGGGAACCTTCCCCTTGGTCAGAAAGTGGAACAGCAGTGTGCCAAGACCTGCCATCAGCAGGGTGGTGGACACGCTCAGCCCGGTGAGCAGGGGGACAAGGACGGTTGCGCCGAACATGGCAAAGGTGTGCTGCAGACCCAGCAGGAACATTCTGCCTGTGCCCAGCTGGCTTGCGTCACGGACGCCCTCTTCGGGAATGATGTATTCTTTCTCGGTCATGTGACATGCATCCTCTCTCTATGGTATTTTCCAAAGGGTTAGTTTACCGAAAATCGGGGGGTTGTCAATAGAAGCAGGTTCCATTTCCTGAAATTCTAAGGAATGGATAAGGGGAAGCGGGGGAAAGCGGCGGGATTTCTGACAATCTGACCACGAAAAGAGGGCTGTCCCAAAATGAGACAGCCCACGGGGTCAATTGGCAAATTCCTCAGCCAGTGCGGCAATCTGGGCACGGCTTTCGTCACTGAGCCCGCCCTTGATGGTCACGGTGGCCTGAGCAAAGGTCAGGTTCTTGCTGCCCTCCAGCAGCTTTGCCATCACCTTTGCGGCAGTGGGCGCCCAGGAGCCGTTCTCCACCAGCGCCACACGGCGGTTCTGGTAGGCGCGCTCGGTGAGATGCTCAATAAAGGTGCGCATAAAGGGGAACACATCGGCGTTGTAGGTGGTGGCGCACAGCACCAGACGGTCATACCGGAAGGCGTCCTCCACGGCCTCCGCCATGTCGTCACGGGCAAGGTCGTGGAGCTTTGCCACAACGCCCTTCGCCTCCAGACGCTCCTTCAAAAGCCTTGCGGCCTCCATGGTATGTCCGTAGACGGAGCAGCAGGCGATGGTCACGCCCCTGTCCTCGCTCTGATAGGAGCTCCATGTGCTGTATTGCTGCAGATAGTGGCTCAGATCCCCGGACAGCACCGGCCCGTGGAGGGGGCAGATGGTCCGGATGTCCAGCTTCGCCGCCTTTTTCAGCACGGTCTGCACAGGAGCGCCGTATTTGCCCACAATGCCGAAGTAATAACGCCGTGCCTCGCAGTCCCAGCCCTCCGGGTCCTCCACGTCGTTTGCGCCGAACTTGCCGAAGCCGTCGGCGGAGAAAAACACCTTGTCGGTGCTGTCATAGGTCATGATAACCTCCGGCCAGTGAACCATGGGGGCGGCGATAAAGCTGAGGGTATGCCCGCCCAGCTCCAGCGTGGAGCCCTCCTTCACCACCATCTGGCGGCCTTCAAAGGCGGTGCCGAAGAACTGCTGCATCATGGTGAAGGCCTTGGCGGAGGCCACCACAACCGCCTCGGGGTAGGCGTTCATAAAGGTGACAATATTGGCGGAGTGGTCAGGCTCCATGTGCTGCACCACCAGATAATCCGGCCTGCGCTCTCCCAGCACGGCGGAGAGATTGCTCAGCCACTGCTGGCCGAAGCGGGCGTCCACGGAGTCCATGACGGCGATCTTCTCGCCCAGAATCACATAGGAGTTATAGGCCATGCCCAGCGGCACCGCATACTGTCCCTCAAACAGGTCGATGTCGTGGTCATTGACGCCGATATAGCGGATGTCGTTTGAAACTTTCATACTGTTACCTCTTTCTGCGGGTACGTTTCCCAATGATCTCTGGTATTATATCATAGATGGAGGAAAATCATAGGGGGATTGGAAAGTTTTTTTCACCGGAGATTGGATAGGAACCCAGAAGAAGCGGCTCTGCGCCGGGGTGGAGCGCACACATCCGACAAAAATCGGGGGGCTGTCTTGACAGCAGGGCGGTATGCAGTATAATGAAGTCCATGTGTTGCATCTAGGGGCAAATCTGAACCGATGCCCTGACACATTGGCGTTGTATGTGCTGCTGCAGCCGCCCTGTCCCCGATGGGAGAGGGGCGGTGTAACAAACCTTTGCGGGGCAGCATAATTGGCGCTGACCCGCCGGCGTGAAAAACCAGAAGGAAGGTGGGAGCCTGATCTGACAGGAACCCGGAATCGTTCTCACGCCACAGCGGGAAATGCCGCAAAGGGGGATGCATAAAATGAAAGAAGAGAATCTGATCGTATCGCTGAAAGACATTGTGGTGGAATTTGACGGGGAAAAGGTGCTGGACGGCCTTTCGCTGGATATTCACGACAAGGAGTTTGTCACCTTCCTCGGCCCCTCCGGCTGTGGAAAGACGACGACCCTTCGTGTGATTGCCGGCTTTATCACCCCGAAATCCGGCAATGTCTTTTTTGACGGCAAGGACATTGCCGACCTGCCGCCCTACCGGCGTCAGGTGAACACGGTGTTCCAGAAGTACGCCCTGTTCCCCCACCTGAACGTGTTTGAGAACGTGGCCTTTGCCCTGCGGCTGAAAAAGCTGCCGGAGCAGGAGATCCAGTCCAAGGTGCTGAATATGCTCTCCACGGTGGGGCTGAAGGGCTTCGAGCGGCGCAACATCAACCAGCTCTCCGGCGGACAGCAGCAGCGGGTGGCCATTGCCCGCTCTCTGGTGAACGAGCCGAGGGTGCTGCTGCTGGACGAGCCGCTGGGGGCGCTGGATCTGAAGCTGCGCAAGCAGATGCAGCTGGAGCTGAAGCGGCTGCAGCGGGAGCTGAAGATCACCTTTATCTACGTCACCCACGATCAGGAAGAGGCGCTCACCATGTCCGACACTGTGGTGGTGATGAACGGCGGCACGATTCAGCAGATCGGCACGCCGGAGGACATCTATAACGAGCCCTGCAACGCCTTTGTGGCCCGGTTCATCGGGGATTCCAATATCATCGACGGCGTGATGCTGAAGGATTATCTGGTGGCCTTCGGCGGCAATGAGTTCCGCTGCGTGGATAAGGGCTTCCAGCACGACGAGAGTGTGCAGGTGGTCATCCGCCCTGAGGACGTGGAGATCACCACGCCGGAGCGGGGGGCGCTCATCGGGCGGGTGAAGGACGTGATCTTCAAGGGCGTACACTTTGAGATGCACGTGGATATGGAGGGCTATGACTGGATCGTCCACTCCACCCAGGCCAGCAAGCCGGGGGAGATGGTGGGGCTGAATATCGGCCCGGACGAGATCCACATTATGCGCCGCACGGAGGTGTGAGCCATGCTGAAATCCAAGACCTCCCGGCTGGCAGCCGCCCCTTACCTGATTTGGATGATTGTGTTCATGGTGGTGCCGTTGTTCATCGTCATCTACTACGCCCTGACCAATGCCGACGGGGCGTTCACGCTGGACAATCTGGCACAGATCGGCAGGTATTCCTCCGTCTTTGCCCGCAGCCTGATTCTGGCGGCGGAGGCGACGGTGATCTGCCTGATTCTCGCCTTTCCCGTGGGCTACTCCCTGAGCCGCCTGCGGGTGAACAAGCAGCACATTATGCTCATGCTGGTGATGCTGCCCATGTGGATGAACTTTTTGCTGCGCACCTACGCATGGATGACCCTGCTGGAGAACAACGGGCTGATTAACCGCCTGCTGGGGCTGGTGGGCATCGGCCCGGTGCAGATGATTAACACCGCCGGGGCGGTGGTGCTGGGTATGGTATACAACTACCTGCCCTATATGATCCTTCCCCTGTACACGGCCATGACCAAGATTGACGACTCTGTGATCGAGGCGGCGCAGGATCTGGGCTGCAACACCTTCCACACGCTGGTGAAGATTCTCATTCCCCTCTCCTCCCCCGGCATTGCCACGGGAATCACCATGGTGTTCGTCCCCTCTGTGTCCACCTTTATCATTTCCCGTATGCTGGGCGGCGGCTCCAACCTGCTCATCGGCGATTTGATCGAGCTGCAGTTTCTGGGCAACTCCTATAACCTGAATCTGGGCTCCGCCATGAGCCTTGTGCTGATGGTGATCGTGCTGGTGTTTATGAGCTTTACCTCCAGCTTTGACGAATCTGAGATGGAGGGGGTCATGTAATGAACAAGCGTCAGAGTATCCTGCTGCAGCGCACCTACCTGATTCTGGTGTTCTGCTTTATGTACCTGCCCATTGCGGTGATGATCGCCTTCAGCTTCAACGAGAGCAAGTCCCGCGCCCTGTTCACCGGCTTTACGCTGGACTGGTACAAGAGCCTGTTCCACAACGATATGATTCTCTCCGCTCTGGGGCTGAGCCTTGTGCTGGCGCTGGTGAGCAGCGTCATCGCCACGGTGGTGGGCACCCTCGCCACCATCGGCATCAACTCCATGAGCCGGAAGGGACAGCTTCTGGTGAACAATATCAGCTATGTCCCTGTGGTGAACCCGGAGATCATCACCGGCGTGTCCCTGATGCTGCTGTTCGTCTTTGTGCAGGACAAGGGCATTGGCGGGGACGGGGGCGTGTTCGGCTGGCTCACCCTGCTGGTGGCGCATATCACCTTCAACGTGCCCTATGTGATCTTCAACGTAGGGCCAAAGCTGCGCCAGCTCGACCCCAGCATCTACAATGCGGCGCTGGATCTGGGCTGCACCCCCCGTCAGGCGTTTTTCAAGGTGATCGTCCCCCAGCTCACCCCGGCGATTCTCTCCGCCTTCCTGATCTGCCTGACCTATTCCATTGACGACTTTATGATCTCCTACTTCAACTCCGGCACCATGCAGACCCTGCCCATCGCCATCTATGCCATGACGAGGAAGAAGGTCAGCCCGGAGATCAACGCCCTGTCTGCGGTGATGTTTGTGGTGATTCTCGCCATTATCCTCATCTCCAACCATCTGGACAGCCGCCAGTACAGGCGCACCCAGTCCGCTGTCCGCAGCGCCATGGCAGAGGAGGGGAACAAGTGATGAAAAGACGACTGCTCGCCCTGCTGCTGGCAGGGGCGGTGCTGACGGGGCTTTGTCTGCCCGCCTTTGCGCAGGACATCACAGTGACGGACAGCATTACCGTCTCCGGGGACTACGACTGGGACAGGCTGGCCGACGAGAAGATTACCCTGAACGTATACAACTGGGGACAGTATATCTCCGGCGGGGACAGCGACAGCGAGGATGTGCTGGGCCCCTTTGAGAAGCTCACCGGAATCCGGGTGAACTACACCACCTATGACTCCAACGAGAGCCTGTATGCCAAGCTGAAATCCGGCGGCGCCTCCTATGACGTGATTATCCCCTCGGAGTACATGGTGGGGCGGATGAAGAACGAGGGAATGCTGCTGCCTCTGGATTTTGACAATATCCCCAACTTCTCCCGCATCGGGGAGGACTATCTGGGCTGGGACTTCGACCCGGACAACACCTATTCCGTGCCCTATACCTGGGGCACCACGGTGCTGATCTACAACACCACCATGGTGGAGGAGCCTCCCACGAAGTGGGCGGATATGTGGGATGTGCGCTATGCCAACAATATCCTGATGTTCAACAACTCCCGTGACGCCTATGCCATCGCCGCCAAAAAGATCGGCCTGAGCATGAATCCCTCCTCCGTGAAGGAGGTCAGTCAGGTGATGGAGGAGCTGAAGGAGCAGAAGGAGATGGTGCAGGCCTACGTCATGGACGAGATTTTCGACAAGATGGAGGGGGGCGAGGCAGCCCTTGCCCCCTACTACGCCGGAGACGCCATCACCATGATGGAGGAGCAGCCCGACCTTGCCTGCGTCCACCCGGAGGAGGGAGTCAACTTCTTCGTGGACAGCATGTGCATCCCCGCCGGGGCGAAGAACAAGGAGGCTGCGGAGATCTTCATCAACTATATGTGCGAGCCGGATGTGGCGCTGCTGAACATTGACTATATCGGCTACTCCACCCCCATCCCGGAGGTGTGGGAGATGCTGGACGAGGAGCTGAAATACAGCGAGATCGCCTACCCCGGCGAAGAGGTGATGGAGCGCGCGGAGGTGTTCACCGTCCTGCCGGACGAGATCAACGCCGCCATGGACGCCCAGTGGAGCGAGATGAAGAGCTTTGACGCCGAGGGCAGCGGCTGGATGGTGATTGTCACGCTGCTGCTGGCGCTGGGACTGAGCGTGTTCAATATCTGGCGCAAGCTGCGGAAAAAGTGGAGGGACAACTACTGAGAGCTGCCGCTGGCAAAATGCTCTGCTTTTTCCGTTATTTTCGGGGTGACAGCGCCGGGCGAAAGTGCTACAATAGGTGCAGACGGGAAGTTTAATGCTTCTAACAGAGATGGGAGGCTGCCTATATGCTTTCATGGAAACGGAAAAAGCTGTTTACGAAGGAGAACGAACAGAAATTCGGAGAGTACATCGCATCCCTGTGTGCCAGCGAGGAGATGCAGCGCCTGCGGGAGTTTGCCCACCACAAGCAGATCAACCGGTATGACCATGTGGTGCTGGTGTCCTATCTGTCCTTTGCGCTGGCACGGCGCTGGGGCTGGGACGACAAGGCGGCGGCCAGAGGCGGACTGCTCCACGACCTGTTCTGGACGGAGTGCGACGGGACGTGGCATCTGTGTTTGCACCACCCGGAGACCGCCTGCGCCAATGCCGAGGCGCTCACCGGGGGTCTGACCCGGAAGGAGCAGAACATCATCCTCTCCCACATGTGGCCTGCGGGACGGCATCTCCCCCGGAGCCGGGAGGCGTGGATGGTGGATCTGGTGGACACCTTTGTGACGGTGCTGGATCTCACCAACCGGAGCCGGAAGTACAATCTCCGCCTGAAGCAGGCGCTGCCTGCCCTGAGCCGGTAACGAAAACCGCCGCCCTATCTCGTGAGGGCGGCGGTTTTTCTGCTTGATTGCCGGGGGCTTGGGGGGTATACTGGTAGCGGATATGACCGAAACGGGAGAGGAGCGTACCCCCATGAAGATACATAAAATCGTGATTACAGGCGGCCCCGGCGCAGGCAAGACCACGGGACTGAGCTGGATTGAAAATGCCTTCACCTATCTGGGCTATACGGTGCTGTTCGTGCCGGAAACCGCCACGGAACTGATCTCCGGGGGCGTTGCGCCGTGGACGTGCGGGACGAATCTGGATTACCAGAAGTGCCAGATGCGGCTGCAGCTGGAGAAGGAGCGCCTGTTTGAGCAGGCCGCCCGGACGATGAAGGCAGAGCGGGTGCTGATCGTCTGCGACCGGGGCGCCATTGACAACAAGGCGTATATGACGCAGGAGGAATTTGCCCAGGTTCTGGCGGACGTGGGGCGCACGGAGGTGGAGCTGCGGGACAGCTATGACGGCGTGTTCCATCTGGTGACCGCCGCCAAGGGTGCGGAGCAGTTCTATACGCTGGAGAACAACAAGGCACGCATTGAGACGGTGGAGCAGGCGGTCGCCATGGACGAAAAGCTCCTCGCCGCATGGACGGGGCACCCCTACCTGCGGGTGATCGACAACTCGGTGGACTTTGAGCTGAAGCTGAAGCGGCTGATTGCGGAGATTCGCAGCGTTCTGGGAGAGCCTGCCGACGGGGAGGAGGAGCGGAAGTACCTCATTGAGTACCCGGATCTGGACTGGCTGGAGAGCCTGCCCAACTGCCGGAAGGTGGATGTGATTATGACCTTCCTCACGGCCAAGGAGGGCGTGGAGACCCGTGTGCGGATGCGGGGGGAGAACGGGAGCTATATCTACTTCAAGACCCGGAAGCGCATCGAGCCCAACGGCAAGCGGATTGAGCAGGAGGAGCGCCTCAGTCAGGAGGAGTATCTTCAGCTCCTCATGGAGGCAGACCCGAAAAAACGCCCTGTGCGCAAGACCCGCTACTGCCTGACCTATGAGAACCGGTATCTGAATATAGACGTGTTCCCCTTCTGGCAGGACAGAGCCTTTGTGAAGGTGCGCCTCACCGAAGGGGAGGAGCAGCCACGGCTGCCGAAACAGCTGAAGATCATCCGGGATGTCACGGAGGACGAGGCATACAGCAACGCCGCACTGGCTGACAGATAACGACAAATCCCCCGCCGCTCCGATCATGGAAACGGCGGGGGATTGATTGTCATCTGTCTGGATTAAAGGATGCTGATAAACCGCAGGAAGGCGGCCTTGCCTGCCTCGTCCCGCTTGAACACGCCTGCGTCCTCCAGCACGGCGGCAAAGACCCGTCCGGTCTCCTGCTCCACGATGGACAGGGCGTTTTCTGCATTCAGCTCCGGGTGGGCGGCCTTTACCTGCGCCGCCCAGTCTGCGTGGGAGGCGGTTTTGGGGTCTGCACTCAGGTCTGCGCCGCTGACCAGCCCCTGCGCCACCAGAGCCAGCTCCTCCTTCAGCCGTGCGGGAAGCACGGCAAGACCCATGACCTCAATCAGGCCGATGTTCTCCTTTTTGATGTGGTGCTTCTCTGCGTGGGGGTGGAACACACCCAGCGGATTTGCCTCGGTGGTGATGTTGTTGCGCAGCACCAGATCCAGCTCATAGTCCTCCCCCCGGCGGCGGGCGATGGGGGTGATGGTATTGTGGGGCTCTCCCTGCGTCTCGTGGAAGAGGAACACGCTCTCATCGTCATAGCTGCGCCACCTGTCCAGAATATGGGTCGCAAGGTCGATGACCCGGTTCCGGTCGGGACTCTTCACCCGGATGACGGACATGGGCCAGTTCACAATGCCTGCCTCCACGTCCTCAAAGCCGGGGACGGTGATGGGTGTCTCCACCTGCGCCCGAGCCATGGCAAACTCGTAGTGTCCGCCCTGATAGTGGTCGTGGCTGAGCACGCTGCCCCCCACAATGGGCAGGTCGGCGTTGGAGCCGATGAAGTAGTGGGGGAAGAGGGTGACAAAGTCCAGCAGGTTGCCGAAGGCCTGACGGTCAATGTGCATGGGGATATGCTCCCGGTTAAAGACAATGCAGTGCTCATTGTAGTACACATAGGGGGAGTATTGCAGGAAGAAATCCGCTCCGTTCAGCTTCAGGGGGATGATGCGGTGGTTCTGGCGGGCGGGGTGATCCAGCCGTCCGGCGTAGCCCTCGTTCTCCGCACACAGCAGGCACTTGGGATACCCGGTGGATTTCGCCCGTCCGGCGGCGGCAATGGCCTTGGGGTCCTTTTCCGGCTTGGAGAGGTTGATGGTGATGTCAAGGGTGCCGTACCGGGTATCCACCGTCCACTTCATGTCCTTGGCGATGCGGTCACGGCGGATATAGTTGGTGTCCCCGGAGAGGGTGTAGTACCAGTCCGTGGCCTGTCTGGGAGACAGGGCGTACTTCTCCCGGAACAGGGAGATAAAATCGCTGGGGCGGGGCATGAGAAGCCCCATCAGCTTGGTGTCCAGAAGGTCATAATAGGTTGCGGAATTGCCGTCAATCACCCCGTGCTCATAGGCGTAATCACACAGGACGTTCAGAATCTCCTGAATAGGGGGCAGCTCCCCCTCCACGCTCACAAGACCGCCGAAGCCGTCCATGTGCAGCGCCTCCAGAATCCGGTTGGCGGCCCAGAGCCGGTCTGCGTCCGTCAGCCAGCCCTTGCCCACGGCATATTCAATCAGTTGGGAAATAGCAAGCTCCATAGTTTCCTCCATTTATTTCTGTGAGTCGGGGACGTCTGTCGGGACGTCGGGGACGCCGTCCCGTACAAATCTAATGTGGGACGGGCAGTGAGAAGCTCAGTCCAGCAGGGTGCAGCCGCCGATGGGGCGCACATAGGTCACCCGGCAGGCGCCCTCCCCCAGAAGGGCATCCATACCCGCCTTGAACTCCTCCACCATGTTCAGGGGCACAAAGGCCTGAATAGTGCCGGCAAAGCCGCCGCCGTGAACCCGCCTTGCCCCGTGGTTGTTCAGGTAGTAGCCTGCCATGGCAAGGGCGAGCGCCACGGGCTGGTGCCGGGGATCCCGGTAGGTGTCCACGTTTTGCAGGTACATATAAGAGGAGTGGCCGGAGGAGGAGACCAGCCGGAGGAAACGGTCGAAGTCCCCCTTCTCCAGCGCCGCAACCATCTTCTCCACCCGGTGGCAGTCGGTGTAGTAGTGGATGGCACGCATCACCGCCCGGTCGCCCAGCTCCCTGCGAAGCCGGGGAACCTCCCGGTAGAACATGTCCTCGTCCACCTCGCACAGCACCTCCTTGCCGAAGGCGGCGGCCACGCTCTTCATCTCGGCGGGCACGGCGGCATAATCTCCGGTGAGGTCTGCATGGTCTGCCCCGGTGTCGATGATGCAAAGGGCATGTCCGGCGGAGGCAAAGTCAAAGTTGACAGGGGTGATCTTGGGGTCGTCCCGGTTGAAAAAGTCAATGGCCACAATGCCGCCCAGTGCGCAGCCCATCTGATCCAGCAGCCCGGAGGGCTTGCCGAAGTAGACGTTTTCCGCATACTGGCCGATTTTGGCAATCTCCGCCATGGTCAGCCTGCTCTCGCAGAACAGCCCGTTCACCGCAGTGCCCAGCAGCACCTCGAAGCAGGCGGAGGAGGACAGCCCGGAGCCGCCGGGCACGTCGGAGATCACATAGGCGTCAAAGCCGGAGACGGGATAGCCCAGCTGGGCGATTCTCGCCACAACGCCCCGGATAATGGCACGGGTGGTGTTTTCCTCGCTCTTCACCGGCTCAAGGCTGGCAATGTCGATGCTGGTCAGCCCGTAGCCCTCGGAGAACACGTTTACCAGAGAGGTGCCGTTGGGGGCGGCGCAGGCGAGGGCATCCAGATCCACGCTGCCGGTGAGCACCTTGCCCCGCTGGTGGTCGGTATGGTTGCCGCCGATCTCCGTGCGTCCGGGGGCGGAGTATACTGCCGCCTGGGTGCTGTCGTCTCTGGAGAAGGTGGACTGATAGCCGTCAATCACATGGAGGATACGCTCCCGGAAGGGACGGATATACTGGGCGGGACGGCAATAGAGGTGGGCAAGCTGCCAGTCCAGATTGCCGCTGTTCAAAACATTTTTCATTTCGCTGATGGTACGCATAACAACCTCCGTGGCGGCGGCAATTCACAAACCGCCCAAGTTATGAATGGCAGGGGCGCAGCGCGCGTGCGCAATTCGCAGACAAAGCCCCATGGACTTTGTCTGCGAGCTTTGCATCCATGCTGCGCGCACTCCCTTCGGTCGCACACTTGCATGGATAGAGGTATTTTTGCACCGAACTGAATTCGGTACAAAAA
>CAJOOV010000203.1 GCA_905236265.1 uncultured Oscillospiraceae bacterium
GAGGGCGAGTATGAAGACCCGGAGCCGGGTGCGGGCGAGGGCACAGGCACAGACCGTGCCGCCGTGTTCGTGCAGGTAATCGACGGCGAGACAGGACGCACCATCAAGCTCAAGGGAATTGAGTTTGAGCTCTACGGCGAAAACTCTGCCCTTCAGGTGCTCAGCACCTATTACCCCAAGCGCATCGACTACCAGAAGTATGAGACAGACGAAAACGGCGTTTTCTACCTTCCGGAGAAGATTCCTCTGGCAGGGTACTACCTCCATGAGCTTACCGGGCTGCCCGGCTACGATGCGTCGGAAAATGCCGAATTTTACATCGACCGCCCCTATGACTGGAACGACCCCTATGTGGTCACGGTGGAGCTTTACCCGGCGAAAAACATGATCCGCCTCCAGCTCATCGATCAGGGCAACGGTCAGGCGGTGGGGGGCGCCAGCTTTGACGTGATCGCCGCAGAGAATATTATCACCAAGGACGGCACCACCCGCTTCAAGGAGGGAGAGGTTGTCGCCTCCATCGAGCTGGACGAAAACGGCTACGGGGAGAGCAGGGAGCTGTATCTGGGGAAATACAAGCTGCGCCAGAACACCGTGCCGGAGCTGTATGCCCGCATTACCGCAGATAAGGAAGTGGAGATCGAGGAGCGCACCAGCGCCGAGAGCGCTGCTGTGACCCAGCTTGCGGAAGAGAAAACCAGCATGACCGTACAGCTTGTGGATGCTCTTTACGATACGGTGTACATCTCTGACGCAAAGTTCTCCCTCCATAGCGACGACGGACAGGTGATAGAGCGCATGACCACGGACGATAAGGGGCGCTTCACGGTCACCAACCTGAGAAAGAACACCACCTACCATATCCGTCAGGACAGCACCGTGGGGGATTACCTCATGGATCACGCAGACCACTCCTTTACCGTGGGCGGCGACGGACTGATTAACGGCAGCGCAAAGGGAAATCTGATGCTGAGAAACCGGATGATCCGGGTGTCCATCGGCGTGCGGGACAAGCTGTTTAGGGGACAGGTCTCCGATGTGAATGTGGCGCTGCGGGATTCTGCCGGCAACGTCATCAAGAACTGGAACACCACCGGACTGGAACAGACCATCACCGGGCTGACACCGGGAGAGTACAAGGTCGTTCTGGCCGGAGATGAGGCAAACGAGCACATCATTCAGGTGCAGGATCTGACAGAACTGCAGTCCTTCCAGTTTGACCGGTGGACAACGGTGGACATCGGCGCAATCCTCGGCCTGACAGTGACACTGGGCGGCATGGCGGCGCTGCTGCGCTTCCTGCTGAAGAACAGAAAGAAGAGAAAAGCGGAAGAATGAGGTGATTGAATATGGACCCCAGATTTCAGGAAAACGCTTCGGAAGGGCACCAGAGCCGAAAAAGCGGGAGATTTCAAACCTCCGGACGTAAACAGCTTCGCATCTTCGACGTGCTTCATGTGATGCGAAAGCACATCATACTGATCGTCATCTGCGCCGCTGTGGGACTGGTACTGGGCGTGGCCCTGTCCGTGGTGTCCTATCTCCGGGGAGAGATGAGCAGACAGTATGCCATCAACACCTCCATCGCCGTGGTCTCCCAGACAGCAAACGGCCTCTTCTCCGCTGAATCACGAAACCCCAACGCCTCTGACATCTACCTTGCCGAGGAGATGGTGGACTCCGTGATCTATGTGCTGAAAAGCGACCGCACCCTGAAAAGGGCAGTGGAGCGGCTGAATCTGGTGGGCGTGTCCACCAGAGACATCTATAACAACCTCCACATGTCCCAGTATAAGGAGACGCAGATCGTGGAGATTACCCTCTACTGGCGCAGCGCCGAGGAGGGCATAGAGATTCTCAGCGCCATCAATGAGGTCGCCCCTGCGATACTCATCGACACCCTCTGGCTGGGCAATGTCTCCGTCATCAATGACCCCACCTCCCGCTACCTCATCGGAGGGAGCATCAACGCCTCTATGTGGGTGTATATGACAGCGGTGGGCGTGATGCTGGGCGTGGGCTTCTCCATTTTGGAGCTGCTGCTGCGTCCCACGCTGCTGAGCACGCAGGACATGGAACGGGCCTTCGGCGTGGAGGTGCTGGGAGAGATCCCGGAGTGCAGGTCGTACTTTCGTAAAAAACGCAACCTTCTGCTGGAGAGCGAGGAGGACGAGAAGAATACAGAGGTGGTGGACAACTACATCTATCTTGCCCACATCTTGAAAAACAGGCTCTCCGACTGGAAGAATCCCATTGTCTACGTCACCTCCTCCTCCCAGAATGAGGGCAAGACCACGGTTATTGCCCATCTCGCCGTGCATCTGGCGGAGCTTGGCGTAAAAACGCTGATTATTGACTTTGATACCAGAAATCCCAAACTGGGCGGACTGTTTTTGCAGAAGGTGGAGTATCAGAACTCCATCAACGCCCTCTACCACGGAGACGTGGAGAAGGAGGGGGCAATCACCAGCCTCACCGGACATCTGGACATCCTGCCCGCCGTTCTGGAACGCAGACCCCTGCCCTATGACGATTCGCTGCTGGATCTGGTGCGGGATCTGAAGCAGGATTACGATGTGGTGCTGATGGATACCGCCCCGGTGGGACAGGTGGCGGACACCATGAGCCTGAACCGTCTGGCGGACGTGGCGCTTCTGGTGGTGCGTTTTGATACGTCCAGCATGGACTCCATCCGTGAGAGCCTGCTGCGTCTGGACAAGTCGGGAATGAATATTATGGGCTGCGTGGTCAACGGTGTGAAGGAGCTCAACGGGAACAGCAACAACGGTTCCAAGAGCTACGGTGCCCACGGCCTGACCAGAATGCCGTACCGCAGACGGGAGAAGACGCAGGAAGAGCGGGAATGGGAGAGATGGCAGCGTGAGCGCAGCGAGGAGAAGAAGGCTGACTCCGACGCAGGGGAGCAGGAACGTACCTTCACTCGCAGGCACGCACCCAAGGCACAGAAGGAGCAGGGGACAGAGGCATACGGCGATCTGGAGAATCTGCTGGATATTCTCGGCGCTGCCCACACCTCCGGCTCAGACTCCCATCCCCATGACGCTGAATAAGGGCAGGTGTGCCGGTCTCTCTCTGGGAGGAGGCGGCGCATATGCACTGCCCCATCCTTTGAATTTTATGGTAAAGGTTGCTTGAGAGATGAATAAAGATGTCAGGAAAAGCACTTCCGCAGTCCGTTGGGCGCTAATTGCATACGATTTTCTCATTCTCCTGCTGCTGTTCTATCTGCTGTTCATGCTCTATCAGGGGGATTGGGAGCTGACGGCAGGAGATCTGTTCTTTCATCTCTTTACCTCTGCGCTGTGCATCTTTGCCGCACGCATCGTGGGCGGCATCTACAGCCTGATCTGGCGCTATGGCGGCATCCAGTCCTATATGAGGCTGCTGCTCACAGACGGCATAGCCTGCGCCGTCTACTGTGTGCTGAACATCCTCGCCCCGGTTCAGCCCGTGGCCTTCGCCCGGCTGCTGGCCTACTGCAGCATGAACCTGCTGGGCTGCCTTGCCATCCGCATGGCCTACCGCTATGCCTATAAGTGCGGACACCAGAAGGGGCGCATGGGAGAGTTTCTCCGGGAGGCGCTGAGGGTCTTCTCCTTCGGGCGTGTGGAGGCTCCCGTTCAGGACGATTCCGACCGCATCCGGGTTGCCATCTACGGCGCAGGCCGTGTTGGCGTGGGTCTGGCAGGGGATTTTCTGGAGCACCAGAACTCCCCCTATCTGCCCTGCTGCTTTATCGACTCCCGTGAAGAGATGAGCGGCAGACAGATTCTGAATCTGCCTGTGCTCTACGAGGACGAGAATATCCTCAAGCAGCTTGAGGGCTACTGGGTGCAGGAGATTATCTTCGCCGCCCCCCATCTCAGCCCGGAGGAGAAGAAGTCCTGCTACAGCCGCTATAACGCCTCCGGGTACGTCCTGAAGAGCTATGACTACCCTGTGGTTCAGACTGCGGGCACCAAGCCCATGCTGCAGGAGATTAACGTGGAGGAGCTGCTCTTCCGCTCTCAGGTGGACGTGGTTGACCAGCTTACCTACGACTATTACAGAGGCTCTGTTATCCTCATCACCGGCGGCGGCGGCTCCATCGGCAGCGAGATTGCCAGACAGCTCGCCCCCATGACCCCGAAGCGGATCATCCTGCTGGACATCTACGAAAACGGTGCCTATGACGTACAGCAGGAGCTGAAGGGGCTATATCCCGGCCTGCGGGTGGATATTGAGATCCTCTCCATCACCGATGCGGACGCATTGGAGCGTGTGTTTGAGCGGCAGCGCCCTGAAATCGTCATCCATGCCGCCGCCCACAAGCATGTGCCCCTGATGGAGCATAACTGCATTGAGGCGGTGAAGAACAACGTCTTCGGCACGAGAAACGTGGTGGAGATGTGCGAGAAATTCCGGGCAAGACGGTTTATGATGGTCTCCACAGACAAGGCGGTGAACCCCACCAATGTCATGGGAGCCACCAAGCGGATGTGTGAGATGCTGGTGCTGGCACACAGCCGCAGGGGCAATGTGCGCTACAGCGTCACCCGCTTTGGCAATGTGCTGGGCTCGGCCGGCTCGGTCATTCCCATGTTCAAGCGTCAGATTGCGGCAGGAGGCCCTATCACCCTCACAGACAAGCGGATTATCCGCTACTTTATGACCATTCCCGAGGCCAGCCAGCTTGTGCTGTGCAGTGGAGCCATGGCGAAAAACGGGGAGCTGTTTGTGCTGGATATGGGCAAGCCGGTGAAGATTTTTGACCTTGCGGTGAACCTGATCCGCCTGAGCGGTCTGGAGCCGTACAAGGATATTGACATTGTGGAGATCGGACTGCGCCCCGGCGAGAAGCTGTATGAGGAGCTTTTGATGAACAGCGACACGCTGACGAAAACCCCCAACAGCCTGATCTTTATCGAGAAGGACGACCCCATCACCCTGAAGGAGCTGGAGGACAAGTGCCATGCGCTGGACATGGCGTGCTGGAGCGGAGACGACGAACAGGTGCGGCAGGTACTCAAGGCAGTGGTGCCCACCTATCGCAGCCCTGAGGAGGTAAACCGTGCCGTCAGTGCCTGAGACGGGGCGGCAGTGAAGTGAAAACGGGATGACGAAGCCAGAAGGGAAGGGAATCATTATGGAGACAAGGAGAATACCGTTCAGCCCTCCGGACATCGGAGATTTGGAAGTGGAAGAGGTGGTAAAGGCGCTGCGCTCCGGCTGGATTACCACCGGGCCGAGGACAAAGCTCCTGGAGCGCCGCCTTGCCGCCTATATTGAGACCGGCAGGACAGACATTGACTGCGACAGTGAGGAAAACCGGCAGCGCTATGCCAACCGTGCCGTCTGCCTCAACTCCGCCACGGCAGCGGAGGAGCTGAACCTTCGCATTCTGGGCGTGGGGCCGGGTGACGAGGTAATTGTCCCCGCCTATACCTATACCGCCTCCGCTTCCGCTGCGGTACATTGCGGCGCAACACTGGTCTTTGTGGACATCCGCCGGGACGGCAGAGAGGGCGACCACCTGCCTGAGATGGACTATGACGCTTTGGAGCAGGCCATTACCCCCCGCACCAAGGCGGTGATTCCCGTGGATTTGGGGGGCGTTGTCTGCGACTATGACAGAATTTATCAGGCGGTGGAGCGCAGGCGCGGCCTGTTTTGCCCCATGGACGACCGTTCCGATGCACTGAGGGCGCTGGGCTCCCGCATCCAGCAGGCGCTGGGCAGGGTGGCTGTCGTGGCGGACTGCGCCCACAGTCTGGGCGGCGGCACAGCGCTGGCAGGCGTGTTTCACCATTGCGGCGCTCTTGCGGATTTCAGCAGCTTCAGCTTCCATGCAGTGAAAAACCTCACCACGGCGGAGGGCGGCGCTGCGGCATGGCGTCCCATTGCGGGC
>CAJOOV010000204.1 GCA_905236265.1 uncultured Oscillospiraceae bacterium
CAGGAGTAATTCCATCACCCAGCCTCAGGGCGCCGTTTCCTTCGGGGGCGGCGCTCTGTTTTTGCATAAAATGGTTATCCAGATAACTCAACCAATGCAATATCAACTCCCTCCGTCACCTTCGGTGACACCTCCCTCAAAGAGGGAGGCACTGGCGAAATCTGTTTTGGCTCTTTATCATTGCGAATGGCCCCCTCCCTGAGTGAGCCCGTCTCGGAAACGTGCCGGTGGCACGTTTCAGGGCGAGTGGGATTAATTGCCGTAGGCATACCTCTGTGAAAGGCTGTCACGAAGTGACTGGGGGAGAGCACCCCAAGCTGACTCAGATGGATAACCAAGTTGCACAAAACGGAAAAGGAGGACGCATCTGCGTCCTCCGAAAGCGTATCTCAATCGTCATCCCATAGATTGGAACTCCACGCTGAAGTCGTATGAAGCTCTCCATCATCCAAGTCCATTGACAGATTATCTGAAAGGTGAAGCAGAAGATCGCCTTCGCCGTTCATACCAAGGGTATCTGAAAGCTCAAACCCCAAAGAACCACTCTCAATATCAAAAAATCATTTTACTCTCCTACTCGTCGGTGATGCGGTCAATTGTGTATCCGCCGTTTTCCTCATCCCGATGAACCTGATAGCACTGATCTTCAACCCAAAAGGTGATTTTATCGCCCGCCGCCTCGTTGGTGGCGATATTGGTACATTCCAGATTGCCCTCTGTGGTTTTGCCGCCCAGCGCCACGGGTTTTCTGTGGTGCAGATTCCAACCGCACTTAACGCCCACCGTTCCAGTGGATTGGGGCGGTGTACTTAAAAGCAGCCATGTGCGCTCATTGACCAGAATACCAATGCTCCCCCATCGCCCATAGGCACCATACCTTGAAGCTCCGGCATTGTAGCAGACCTTCCAGCGGACATAAGAATCCGCTGGACGCACACCCCAAGTAGAATAATATCCTGAGTCTGCATGAATATCCTTGGATGTCGCTTCCCATTCCCTGTCGCCGTAGGCATCCCGGTACATCAGATTCCCGTGAAAATCCGATGCAAACAGTGCATCTCCGTATCGCTTGCGCCAGATAGTCATTGCAGCGTCACGGCTGATTCTCATACCTGTCTCTCCCATTCTTTCATCTTGAGTAGTGACATTATATCTTTTGTATGATACGATGTCAATGACGTTTAACACTCGTTAAAAACCCATTTCAAATCAGAAATAACACACAGAGTACGTCATGCAGTGAAAGGAGGAGCGGCATTGAAACAGAACATCATCCCTCTCCTCCTCGCCCTGCTCTCCCTCACCGCTTGCGCCGGTGTTGAACAGACGAACCACCCCTTCCCCGTCCATCTGGTGCTGGAACAGTCCGCCCACTACACCGCCGACCGCTACAGCGCAGAGGTGCTCCCCGGCGAGAGCGTCACCTTCACCCTCACTCCGGCGCAGGGGTACACCCTCACCACGGCGGAAGCAGGCGGCCTGCAGCGCAGCGGCGGGGCATACACCCTCACCGTCCCGGCGGCGAAATACTCCCGGACCCTCTCGGTGGAGGCGGTCAAAAGTGAGGTTTCCATCACCTACCACCCCAACGGGGGGAGAACCATGGACGGAGGAACAGCGCCTGTCACTCTTCCGGTGCTGCCCACCCATCTGCGGCTGAACACCGCCACGGGGCTGAGCCTGTTCTCCCGCCCCGGCTATACCCTCACCGGCTGGAACACTGCCCCCGACGGCACCGGCGAGGCAGTGGGGCTGGGCAGCCGGACGCAGTGGCGGCAGGGGCTGACCCTCTACGCCCAGTGGGCGCAGTGGACGGATGCGGCCTGCTTCCGGTGGACAGACTACGGCTCCGGCGTGGCCGTCACCGGCTATTCCGGCTCCGGCGGGACGCTGGTGATTCCCGGCGAGCTGGACGGCAGGCCGGTGCTGGACATCGGGAGGGACGCCTGCGCCGGGGCGGCGTGTACCACGCTGATTCTGCCCCCCGGACTGGGCCGGGTGGAGGAGGGGGCGTTCCGGGACTCCGGCGTGGAGACGGTGGTGCTCTTTGACGATATAGACAGCATCACGGACTACGCCTTTTCCGGCTGTGAGCATCTGCGCACCCTCCGGGTGAACGCCGTGGAGGCACCTGTATACAGCGGCAGCTATTTCGCCTCCTTTGCGGACAAGTATGACCGTCTGCTGTCCCTGCGGGAGCGGCGCAAGCTGGTGCTCTTCTCCGGCTCCTCCACCCGCTTCGGCTATGACAGCGCCGCACTGGATGAGGCGCTGGAGGACTATGAGGTGGTGAACATGGGGGTGTTTGCCTACACCTCCGCCACACCCCAGCTTCTGCTGATTCTGGACTGCATGGGCGCAGGGGACATTCTCCTCCACGCCCCGGAGTTCGATGCCGCCCAGCGGCAGTTCTGCACCAGAGACGATCTGGAGGACCACTTCTGGGCAATGATGGAGGCAAACTACGACATGGCGGCGGGGCTGGATCTGAGGCAGGTCTCCTCCGCCTTCTCCGGGCTGACGGAGTACCTGTCCCAGAAGGCGGGGATGGAGCCCCGGCGCTATGACCTCTCCCCCGCCGATTTTGACGAGCAGGGGCAGCCGGTCTCCGTTTCCAGCTACAACGAGTACGGGGACTACTGCCTCTACCGCCCCAACGCCGACGACGATGCCCCGGTGTATGCCCTGCCTGTGGACTACACCCGGCGCAGCTTTCCCAAAGCGCAGTTTATCGACCCGCTGAACCGGATGTACCGGCGGTTTCTGGACAGGGGTATTCGTGTCTGCTTCACCTATGCCCCCAGAAACGCCCTCGCCCTTTCCGAGGAGAGCACCCCGGAGGAGCGCTCGGCGCTGGACGCATGGTTCCGGGAGAGCCTCATTGTCCCGGTGATCTCCCCCATAGAGGAATCCCTCTACCCCGGACGGCTCCTCTCCGGTACGGACAACCACCTCTCCACTGAGGGCGTCGCCCTGCGCACCGGGCGGATTCTGGCGGATCTGAAGGCATATCTGCATCAGGAGGGAGCATCATGAGCGCTTTGACAGCCGTTTTGTTCCTGCTGGCGCTGCTCTCCGCCGCCCTGAGCGCAGCGCCGGGGAGACGGGGCGTTGCGATGTGGCTTTTGTGCATGGCTGCCACGGCGGGGCTGGTGCTGCTGGGGCTGGTATGGGAGCGGGACAGCCGGGTGATTGCCGCACTGCTGCTGGCGGTGACGGCGGCGGCGCTGCTGAAGGGAGGGAGGGGGCAGGAATGAACTTTACCTCTGCGGCCTTTCTGCTCTGCTTTCCGGCGGTGGTGGTGCTGCACTGGCTGCTGCCCCACCGTCTGCGCTGGGTGCTGCTGCTGGCCGTGAGCTATCTCTTCTACATGGGGCATACTCCGGCGCTGGCGCTGCTGCTGGCAGGAACCACCCTTGCCTCCTATCTGGCGGGGCTGGGGCTGAAGCGCCGCCCCCGTCTGCGTGGGCTGTGGCTGGCGCTGGGGGCAGGGGTTCCCCTGCTGGCGCTGGCGCTGTTCAAGTACGGAGACTTCCTGCTCGCCTGCGTGGGCAGCGGCAGGACGCTGGGGCTGATTCTCCCGGTGGGGATCTCCTTCTACACCTTCCAGACCCTCTCCTATGTGCTGGACGTGGATGCCGGGCGGATACCCGCCGAGGAGCATTTGGGCTATTACGCCCTGTTTGTCTCCTTCTTCCCCCAGCTTGTGGCAGGGCCCATTGAGCGCCCGGAGCACCTGCTCCCCCAGCTTCGCAGGGAGCGCTCCTTTCAGGGGGACGACCTCTGGACAGGGCTTTCCCTGATGGCGGAGGGCTTTTTCCGAAAGCTGGCGCTCTCGGACGTGCTGGCGCAGACGGCTGACCCGGTATTTCAGGCACAGAAACCGGTGAGCGGCTTTGCCGTGGCTCTGGGCTGTGTGTGCTTTGCCCTGCAGATCTACTGCGACTTCTCCGGCTACTCCCTCATTGCCTGCGGCGCTGCCCGGATGATGGGGGTACACCTGAGCGAGAATTTCCGTCAGCCCTATTTTGCCGAGAGCATGCAATCCTTCTGGCGGCGGTGGCACATCAGCCTCACCGGGTGGTTCTCCGACTATGTTTACAAGCCTCTGGGGGGCAGCCGGGCGGGGCTTGTGCGGCAAATTCGCAATGTGGCGGTGGTGTTTGCCCTGAGCGGGCTGTGGCACGGGGCGCAGTGGCACTTTCCCCTGTGGGGCGGCATCCATGCCCTGTACCTCATCGCCTCCATTCTCGCCCGCCGGTTCCTTCCCCGGCGCAGCATCCCCCCATGGCTGGGAAGGCTGCGCACCTTTGCCCTGACCTGCTTTGCGTGGCTGTTTTTCCGCGCCTCCTCCCTGCCCCACGCCGCAAGGCTGCTTCACAGCCTGCTGTTTTGCTGGGGGGCAGGCTCCCTCTCCTCCGCCCTTGCCCTCACCGGGCTGGATGCAGGGGGCGGCGCTGTGCTGGTTCTGGGGGCAGCGGTGCTGTACCTGCTGGACAGGCATCAGGCCGACGCTCCCCCCCAGCCGCCCCACCGGCAGGCGCTTCGCTGCTTCCTGCTCACCCTCACCGCTGTGTTTGCCCGGCTCCTGCTCCTCTCCGGCAGCGGAGAGAGCGCCTTTCTCTATTTTCAATTCTGACTATGAACGAAAACAAACGCCTGATTGCCCTGATAACCCTCCTCTTTCTCCTCTCCGTGCCGGCAACGCTTCTGGCATGGGGCTTCGGCCTGCCCTGCCAGTATGAGGAGAGCTTTCTGGGGGAGCTGAAATACAAATGCCGCCGTCTGGACGAGGCGCCGGGGCAGCGCCTTGTGGTGCTGGGCGGCAGCGCTGTGGCCTTCGGCGTGGACAGCGCCCTGCTGGAGGCACAGCTTTCGGACTACACCCCGGTGAACTTCGGTCTTTACGCCGCACTGGGCACCCCGGTGATGATGGAGCTGTCCCTGCCTGCCCTGCGGGAGGGGGATATTGTCATCCTCTGCCCGGAGCAGCAGGCGCAAGCCCTGTCCGGCTATGTAGGGGGCGAGGCGCTGTGGCAGGGGGTGGACGGCGCTTTCTCCCTGCTGCGGCGCACCTCCCGGCGGGACTGGGACGCCCTTGCCGGGGCGTTTCCCCGCTTTGCCGCCGGAAAGCTGGGCTGCGTCCTGTCCGGGCAGGCTCCCTCCGGGGAGGGGGTCTATTGCCGCGCCAGCTTTGATGCGCAGGGGGACATCGTTTCCCCCCTGTGCCGGAGCAACCGAATGCCGGGGCTGTGGGATGTGAATATGCCCGTCTCCTTCCGGCCCGGTCTGGCCTCCCCGGAGTGGATTGCCCTCACCAACGACTATATTCACACATTGCAGGCCAGAGGCGTGCAGGTGTGGTATCACTTCTGCCCCATGAACGCCGCCGCCGTAGCCGCCTCTGAACAGGAGGTGGAGGACTACTATGACTGGCTGCAGGGAGAGCTGGACTGCCCCATTGCAGGCGACCCCCGGCAGTGTATCATGGATGCGGCGTGGTTTTTCGACACCAACTTCCACCTGAATGCCTCAGGGAAGACGGTTTTCACCCGTCAGCTTCTCCGGGACATAAAGGCCATGCTGGCAGACAGCAGTCCCACCGAAATCCCCCTGCCCCAGCCTCCCGCCCTGTCCGGCGCAGCGGCAGGCACAGAGGCGGGGGATGCGGACTGCTTCACCGCAGAGCTGCATGACGGCTTCGCCGTGCTCACCGGACTGACAGCCCAGGGCAGCGCCCGGCGCACCCTCACCGTTCCCGCCCTGTGGCAGGGCTGTCCGGTGCGGGAGCTTCCGGCGCAGGTACTGGTCAGCGATGTGCTGGAGCAGGTGAGCGTGCCTCAGGGCATTGCCCGGATTCAGGACGGAGCCTTTGCGGCGTGTCCCCGGCTCTCCGCCATTGTGGTGGAGGAAACCGACCCCGCCGCCCTCAGCGTGGGGCAGGGGCTTTTGGAGGGGACGGCGGCGGATGTCCTTGTACCTGCAAGCGCCCTGACGGACTACCGGCTGAACTACTTTTGGAGCCTTTACAGCTCCAGACTCTCCCCCGCCCCGGAGGATGTCCCCTGACCCCGGCAGGGGCATACCCGACCCCGCTGCAACCCATGAAAGGAGCGATTCCCATGACCATCCGTCCCGCCGTCTCCGGCGACATTCCCCGGCTTCTGTGCCTGCTGCAGCAGGTTTTGGAGCTGCACGCCCGCATCAGACCGGACATCTTTATCCCCCACACCACCAAATACACTGCCAAAGAGCTGGAGGAGATCCTCAGAGACAGCAAAAGACCCGTCTACGTTGCGTCAGACGAGACAGGAAAGGTGCTGGGCTATGCCTTCTGCGCAGTGAAGGAGCAGCCCTTTTCCAACAATATGGTGCCCTTTACCTCCCTGTTCATCGACGACTTGTGCGTGGACGCCGGGGCGAGGGGGCAGGGCGTGGGCAGGGCGCTGTTCGCCCACGTCACGGCGCAGGCCAAGGCCATGGGCTGCTATGAGGTGACGCTGAATGTCTGGCAGGGCAATGACAGCGCAAGAGCCTTCTATGAGCGCATGGGTCTGCAGGTGAAGGAAATACAGATGGAGTACATTCTGGACAAGGAGGGGGATCGCCATGGAGCCTGCTGAGCTGCTGGGCATTTTGCACCTGTCAGAGAGATTGAAGGATGCCGCCCGCCACTGCGTGACCTCCGGCGGACGGCAGGAGAGCGTGGCGGAGCATAGCTGGCGGCTGGCGCTATCCGTCCTCTTCCTCCGGGACGAGTTTCCCGAAGCAGATATGGACAGGGTGATTCGGATGTGCCTGATTCACGACCTCGGAGAGTGCTTCACCGGAGACATTCCCACCTTCCAAAAAACGGACGCTGACCGGGCGAGAGAGGGGGCGCTTCTGGAACAATGGGTGCAGACCCTGCCCCCGCCCTACCGGGAGGAGCTGGCCGCATTGTACGAGGAGATGGAGCGCCGGGAGACAGTGGAGGCGAAGGTGTACAAGGCGCTGGACTGCATGGAGGCGGTCATCCAGCACAACGAAAGCCCCCTGTCCTCCTGGTCAGAGAACGAGTATGCCCTGAATCTGGTTCACGGCTTTGACAAGGCCGCCTTCTCCCCTTACCTCACCCGCCTGCGTCAGGCAGTGCGGCAGGAAACGGAGGAGAAGCTGCGCCGGGAGGGAGCGCAGTAGAACGGGGACTGTGTTTTGGTCACTCCCCCAGTCACTCCGTGACAGCCCCCTCTAAGAGGGGGCTACTGACGAGTAGTGAAAGCAATAGCAAAACCTTCCCGAAGTCACAGCCCTGACACCCTTTGCCAATGCCTCCCTCTATGAGGGAGGTGCCCCGAAGGGGCGGAGGGAGTATTCCCCACAGGGGCGGAGGGAGTTCTCCCCGTAGCGGCGGAGGGAGTCCCCCCTGTAGGGACGCACACTGTGCGCCCGCCCACTCCCCCAGTCACTCCTCCAGTCACTGCATGACAGCCTTTCACATAGAGAGCCATGAAAAGAGTGCGTATTTTCAGCATGAAACGCCGAAAA
>CAJOOV010000205.1 GCA_905236265.1 uncultured Oscillospiraceae bacterium
CCTCCATGGAGTGATATTCAAAGTGGGTGGTGATAATGTCGGTGGTGGTGTCGTCCGCCGGGTGCTGCACCGGGCAGAAGTCATAGATCTCCTTGTCGCCGGGGATGACCACCATGCCTCCGGGATGCTGTCCGGTGGTGCGCTTGATGCCCACGCAGCCCCCTGCCAGCCGTTCCAGCTCCGCCCGGTTCGCCTTTCTCCCCCGCTCCTCCATGTATTTCAGCACATAGCCATAGGCGGTTTTTTCCGCCACAGTGCCCACTGTACCCGCCCGGAAGACGTGGGAATCACCGAACAGCTCAAAGGTGTAGCGGTGTGCCTTGGACTGGTACTCGCCGGAGAAGTTCAGGTCGATATCCGGCACCTTGGTGCCGCCGTAGCCCAAAAAGGTCTCGAAGGGAATGTTGAACCCGTCTTTTTTCAGCATTGTGCCGCACTTCGGACAGGGACGGTCAGGCAGGTCAGCCCCGCAGCCGTATTTCACCTGATCCACGTCAAAGTCGGAGAATTTGCACTTGGGACAGCGGTAGTGGGGCGCAAGGCCGTTCACCTCCGTGATGCCGGAGAAGAAAGCCACCAGCGATGACCCCACGGAGCCACGGGAGCCAACCAGATAGCCGTGAGCCAGAGAGTCCGCTACCAGCTTCTGGGCAGACATATAGATCACGTCGTATTTCCGCTCAATGATGCCGGGCAGCTCCAGATCAATTCTGTCCTGTACGATTTTGGGCAGCTCCTCCCCGTACAGCTCATGGGCTTTGGAGTAGACCAGATATTCCAGCTCCTTAGCCGAGTCCTTCAGCTTGGGGGCAAACAGCCCCCTTGGCAGGGGCGGGATATTGTCGCAGCGCTTCGCAATCCGGTTGGGATCTCCGATGACCACCTTATAGCAGTCCTCCTGCCCCAGATAGGAGAACTCCTCCAGCATCTCGTCCGTGGTCTTGAAGTAGATGGGCATATCCTTGTCCGCATCGGAAAAGCCCTGCGCCGCCTGCAGGATATGGCGGTAGATCTCGTCCTCCGGGTCGAGAAAATGCACGTCTCCCGTGGCACAGCAGGGGATGTCCAAATCCTTTGCCAGACGCAGCACCGTGCGGTTGAACTCCCGCAGCTCCTCTTCGTCTCTCGCCTTGCCCTCTCCGATGAGGAAGCGGTTGTTGCAGATGGGCTGAATCTCCAGATAGTCGTACCAGCTTGCAATCCGCTTCAGCTCCTCGTAGCTTTTGTGGTCTACAATGGCACGAAACAGCTCTCCCGCCTCGCAGGCAGAGCCGATAATCAGTCCCTCCCGGCACTGGTTGATGTCGCTTTTGGGCATAATGGGGCGGCGCTGGAAGTGCTCCAGATGGGACTTGGAGATGAGCTTATACAGATTGCGCAGGCCGTTCTGGTTCTTTGCCAGCACAATGAGGTGGTTTGGCTTCTGTCGGCGCTTGCCCAGCCTGCGCAGGGACTGCATGGCGGGGTTGATCTGGTCGATTCTGCTCACGCCCAGATCCCCCAGCATCTTCCGGAAGGGCACCATCATATAGCCCACCATGGCTCCGTCGTCGCAGGCACGGTGATGGTTGAACTCCGGCAGGTTCAGCCGGTTTGCCACAATATCCAGCTTGTACTTGCCCAGATCGGGCAGCAGGTTCTGGGAGAGAATCAGCGTATCAATGGAGGCGTTGGGGAAATCCCTTCCCATGCGCTGGCAGCCCACCCGGAGAAAGCCCATGTCAAAGTCGGCGTTGTGGGCGGCAAGGGGGCGCTGACCCACCCAGTCCAGAAAGGCATTCAGCGCCTCGCTCTGGCTGGGGGCGTCCGCCACCATCTGGTCGGTAATGCCCGTCAGCTCCACCACCTCACGGGGGATGGGCTTCTCCGGCTTGACAAAGGTATTGTACCGCTCCCCGATCTCCCCGTTTTTCAGCACCACGGCACCGATCTCCGTGATATAGTCCCGGTCGCTGTGCAGTCCGGTGGTCTCAATGTCGAAGCACACGATCTCGTCATCCAGCGTGGCATCCGTCTGGCCGTGAACCACCACCCGGTCGTCCACGTCATTGATATAGTACGCCTCCACGCCGTAGAGGATTTTGATTTTGTCCCCGGCGGCGTGCCATGCGTCTGGGAAGGCCTGGGCGATGCCGTGGTCGGTGACGGCAATCGCCTTGTGTCCCCATGAGATGGCCCGCTTTACGGCGTCCTTGATCTCCGTCAGGCCGTCCATGGTGGAAAAGCGGGTATGCAGGTGCAGCTCCACCCGCTTTTCCTCTGCGGTATCCCGCCGCCCCTCCGGTGCCTTCGCCGGGGCAATGGCGGTGGGGCTGAGCTCCATCTCGTTGGAATAGCTGTTGATGCCCAGCTTCCCCTCTACCGCAACCCACATGCCCTTTTTGATCTGCTCGATCACGGGGTTGGCCTGACGGTTCTCCATGAACTTCGCCACCACAAGGGAATTGGTGTAGTCGGTGATATAGAAATTGATAACCCACGCCTTGCGCTTGGGCAGCTCCCGGTGCTCCACATGGAAGATTTTCCCGCACACCGCCACAAAGCCCATGTCCAGCGTCACGTCCTTCATGGGAATGGGCTTGCGGTGGATACCCTTGCCGTAGATCAGATCACCCTTCAGCACAGGAGCAGAAGAGCCGCTGCGCTGCCTGCGCTCCTTCGCAGGAGGCTCCGCCGGGGACACATGGCGCATCGCCTCTCTCCTCAGCGCCTCCGTCTGGGAAAAGACATCCTCCGGCTGCTCAAAATTCGGCTCCGGCTCCGGCGGGGCGTCCTCCGGCAGGGGCGGCCGCTCCTCCTCCGGCTCCTGGGGCTGTTCCGGCGGGGCAAAACGGATATGAAGCTGCTCCATACCGTAGCAGCCTGCCAGCACTGTGGCAAGGGCATTGACGCTGGCAGCGTCCGGTATAGCGCCGGAAAAGTCCGCCTCCAGCTCACAGCAGCGCCGGGAGCGTTGGATGCAGACATCAGTCACCGTACAGCATTGTGCAAGCTGGGCGAGGTAGCCGGTGGGGCGGCACTGGCTGAACAGCTCCAGCAGGGGGACAGGGGATGGAAAAGACATAATCGTTCACCTTGTTCGCTTCATTCGTCAATGGGGCATTATATCACGTTTCAAAACATTCGTAAAGCAAGGGAAATACTGACAGATGCGGGTTTTCCGCCCCTTTTTAAAGGTTCTCCCTTGACGGTAGAGGAAAAAAAGGATACAATGAGGCGAACTTATGCAGAATCACGGGGCAGCGCCTGTCGATTTTCGTCAGGCCGTCATCTGAAACGGAGGATTTACATAGCATGTCTAATGTGCGCAAGGTTATTTTGATGCTTCTTGCCGTTCTTGCTTTGATGATTATTGGCGCTTACGCCTTCCTACAGGTACAGCTCAACAAAATCAACCGCATTACGGCAGACAAGACCGAATTTACCACAGAGGACTTCGATGAGGACACCACAGAGGAGGACACCATTGCCGAGGTGGATTGGGGCAACATAGATGGGGATAAGAAGCCCGAAGAAATCCACGGCGTTGTCAACCTGCTTCTGGTGGGACAGGACACCCGTGTCCCCGGCCAGCGGGCCCGTTCGGACAGTATGATTATTCTCAGCATTGACAGCAACCGGAAGCAGATGGGCATGGTATCCATCATGCGTGACCTGTATGTAAAGATTCCCGGCTACAGCGACAATAAAATCAATGCCGCCTATGCCTTCGGCGGCTTCAGCCTTCTGGATCAGACCATTGAAACCAACTTCGGCATTCACATTGACTACAATGTGGAGGTTGACTTTGACGGCTTCATCCACATCATTGACGCTCTGGGCGGTATCGACATCAAGCTCAACGCCGCAGAGGTGTCCTATATGGACGGTACCAGCGAGTACAGCGACTACAGCCTGCAGGATCCCACTCCCGGACTCAGCGTGGGCTATAACCATCTGGACGGCGAGGCGGCGCTGAAATACTCCCGTATCCGCTATGTGCGCACGGATAATTCCAGAGATGACTTTGGCCGCACGGAGCGGCAGCGTATTGTGATCCAGACCGTATTCCAGCAGATGAAGTCGAGTCCGTGGACCGATTTGCTGAATCTGTACAATTCCGTCGCCAGCGACATCACCACGGATATGACCAATGACGAGATCCTCTCCATCGCCATGACCGCCTACAACTTTGGCGCAGACGCCATCTCCGAGTACCGTATCCCCGAGGACGGGAGCTATTCCGGCGGTTCCAAACACGGCATGTCCGTGCTGGTGCCAAACGACTGGAATGTTTTGAGAGCCAACCTTCAGGAGTTCATCTACGGATAACCATTGCACCATTGAAAGCCGCCCCGGATTGACCGGGGCGGCTTTTCTACAGGAGAACCGGCACTTCATGGGTGATCTCCACCTCCAAAGGCTCCACATGGCATCCCAGAGCCAGCACATGCACCCCCTCAGCCGCAGCCCTGCGCAGCGCCTGAGCGAAGGCGGGGTGAGTCTCGTCATTGGGGGCGACGCTGCGCATCCCCTCCATCTGAACCACAAAGACCAGCCAGCTCTCAAACCCCTCTTCCCTTGCATCAGCCAGACCCCGGATATGCTTCACTCCCCGGAGGGTGGGGGCGTCCGGGAAGCGGGCATGGCCGTCCTGCTCCAGCGTGACCCCCTTCACCTCCATCAGGTGCCGCCGCTCCCCCTCCTCCACCAGAAAGTCAAACCGGGAATCCCCGTGGGTGTACTCTGGCCGGATGCGGATGGGCTGCGAAAACAGCCCTGACCGGGGCAGATACTCCTCCACCAGACGGTTGGGTGCCTGTGCGTCGATGTTCACCAGCATATCACCCTTCCAAACCGCCGTGAGGTCATACGCCGTCTTTCTCGCCGGATTCTCTGCGGGCACCAGACTGACCTGCGCCCCCGGCACCAGAAGCTCCCGGCAGCGCCCGGTGTTCTTCACATGCACCCGCTCCTCCCTGCCCTGCAGCGCCACACGGGCAATAAAGCGGTTGGGTCTTTCCAGAAAAATGCCCCGAACCTCCTTCGGATACCGCACTGACACCACTCCCCCTGCTGTTTTTTCTGCCTCTATGATACCACGTTTTTCCCGTTGTTTCATCTATAAATACATTTACAAAATATCATAAATGTGGTACACTGTTCTGCAACTCAAACGGAAGGGAGTGGAAAGCAATGTCCCTGCTTGCCCAGTTAGTGGGCTTTGCCGCATTGGGCGTGTGCGTGCTCTCCTTCCAGTGCAGCACCTATTCCAGACTGCTGCTGTTTCAGGTGGGCAGCACCCTGCTGTTTATGGCGCATTTCAGTCTCCTCGCCCTCTCCGGCACCCCTGCGGCATGGACGGCTGCCGCCTCCAATGCCATCTGTCTGGTGCGCAATCTGGTTTTTTACCACACACGGGAGCGAAACGGCCCCTTCTCCCCCCTTGCGGCAACGGTGCTGAAGGCCGGTGTTTTCTCCCTGCTGCTCACCGTGTTCGGCGCAATGACGTGGGGCGGGATTGCCTCGCTGTTCTGCATCTTGTCCATGATCTGCAACACCGCCGCCATGTCCGTGCGAAGGCCGCAGGCGGTCAGGGCGCTGACGCTGGTGGGGATTCCCTTTTTGCTGGTCTATGACGTGATGACCTTTTCCATTGCGGGAATGCTCAACGAGTCTATCGCCGCCGTCAGTGCGCTGGTGGGGCTTTGGCGATACCGGAAAACAGAGAACAGGAGCGAATGATATGGCCAAGCTGTATTTCAAATTCGGTGCCATGGGCTCTTCCAAAACGGCTCAGGCGCTTATGACAAAGTTCAACTACGAGGAGAAGGGCAAGCATGTTCTGCTGATAAAGCCCGCCACCGATGACAGAGACGACAGCCGGGACGCTGACGGCAGCGTGCGCACCATGGTGCGCTCCCGGATCGGGCTGAGCGCCGAGGCGCTGGCTGTGGACGGGGACGAGGATATCCGCTCCCTGTTTCAGCGCCGCCACGCCCTGTCACCGCTGGATGTGCTGATTTGCGACGAATGCCAGTTTCTCACCCCGGCGCAGGTGGATCAGATGAAGGATCTGGCCGATTTGGACGATGTGCCTGTGCTGTGCTTTGGACTTCGGGCGGATTTCCAGACGAAGCTCTTCCCCGGCTCCAAGCGGCTTTTTGAGATTGCAGACAGCATCACGGAAATCAAGTCCGTGTGCCGCTGCGGACGAAAGGCCGTTGTAAACGCCCGTTTTGACGACAGCGGCGTGATTCTGGTGGAGGGAGACCAGATCTGTATCGGCGGCAACGACCGCTATGAGGGTATGTGTTACAAATGCTACCGGGCGCTGATTCGTGACCGGGGCAGGAAAATCATTCACTGACAAGGAGGAACCCCTATGGAACTCAAGGACATTCTCAGCCGCTGCGACCACACGCTGCTGGCACAGACCGCCACATGGGAGGAGATTCGTCAAATCTGCGACGATGGGATAAAGTATGCCACCGCCTCTGTGTGCATCCCTGCCGGATATGTAAGGCAGGCAAAGGAGTATGTGGGGGACAATCTCCCCATCTGCACCGTCATCGGCTTCCCCAACGGATACGACACCACCGCCGCAAAGTGCTTCATGGCAAAGGATGCCGTGGAAAACGGAGCGGATGAGGTGGACATGGTCATCAATCTGGGCTGGGTGAAGGACGGAAAATATGACGCCGTGCTGGAGGAGATCAGGGCGGTGAAGGCCGCCTGTCAGGGTCGGCTGCTGAAGGTGATTATCGAGACCTGCCTGCTCACGCAGGAGGAAAAGGTGCGCATGTGTGAGGTTGTCTCCCAGTCCGGGGCGGAGTATATCAAGACCTCCACCGGTTTCTCCACCGCCGGGGCCACCAGAGAGGATGTGGCACTCTTTGCCGCCCACGTCGCCCCCCATGTGAAAATCAAGGCCGCCGGGGGCATCTCCACCCTGCAGGATGCGGAGGATTTCATCGCCCTTGGCGCCTCAAGGCTGGGCACCAGCAGGATTGTGAAGCTGGTCAAGGCCATGTGAGCCGCCTCCTCTTTTTCCCGGCGGAAAAAAGGGAAACTTTCATATTGATTATTATCTCAAAATCTTTTATAATGGTGCTGTCAGGATGTGTCGTATGACAGACTGAAAAGAATCAAAGGAGAGATGCAAAATGAAACGTTACCTTGCTCTGCTGCTGGCTCTTGTCATGTGCCTGAGCCTTGTGGCCTGCGGCGGCGGTTCCTCCGGCCAGAGCGCCGCACCGTCCGAAACCGGTGAGAGTGCCGGGAATGCCGAGGCAGCCGAGGGCGCTGAGGGCACGGAGACTGCCGCTCCCGCCGCCTCCGATGTGAAGGTCGCCATGATTACCGACTACGGCGACATCACCGACCAGTCCTTCAACCAGACCACCTATGA
>CAJOOV010000206.1 GCA_905236265.1 uncultured Oscillospiraceae bacterium
ATCATCTTCCCGCCCCCGGCGTAGCGCTCTCTCATATAGGAGTGGATCACCGCCTGATGGGCGGGGACGAACTCGCCGCCGTACTTCTTCGCCGCCGTGAGGCCGAACACATGGTCGTCCTCGTTGATGGTACCGCCCACGGCGCACAGGGAGTTGTGGCAGTTGGTGAGCACATAGGGCAGGGGGAATTGGCGCAGCCCGGAGGCACGGGCAGTCTGGATAATGCCCACATAGGTGATGTCATGGGAGGCCATGGCATCGAAGCGCAGCTTCAGCGCCTCCATGTCCGCTGCGGTGTTGTGCGCCTTCAGAATGCCGTAGGAAATGGTGCCGCATTTTGCCTGCTGCGCACAGGGCAGACCCTCTGCCTGAGAGGCGGGGACAAAGGCACCGCCGGAATAGTAAGCGCCGGTATGCAGTATTTGAATCATGGTGTTACCTCCAAGCGTAATGATGAAAGAACAACGCTCTGTTCCTTCAGGACTATACCATACAATCTGTCAAAAAGCAAGAAACGGCTCCCTCCCGGCGGCTATTTGCCGGAAAAGAAGAATTTCGCGGTGAACGGGTCAATGACGATTCCTGCAAACCGGGGGTCCCCCGCCGCCGCCTGCGCAAAGGCGGAGAGGCTCATATGCAGGAAGGTGAACCTGCTGCCGTATTCGTCAGGCACCTTGGAGGGATGGGAGAACACAGGGAAGAGCACCCTGCCCTCCCCGGCGGGGATGGCATCGGGCTTGAGACCCATGAGATTGCCCTGCACAGGCACGAGGTTTTTGTCCGCCGAGGCGGGGACATACACCTGCGCCTGAGAGAGCGCCTGCGCTGCCCCCTCCGGGAGGGGCTGTTCAGGCTGTGCGGCGTAGCTGTCCAGCAGCTCAGTCAGTTCCATAGCATTCACTCCTGTCGTTTCACGGTATGCTCTGTGGGATGAGTATAGCGTATTTTCACCTCCGAGGCAAGGGAAATCGCCCCACAGCGCCCCTTCCGGGAGAGAAAAGGGGGGCATTTCCCGCAAAATGACATTGAATCAGACAGCGGGATGTGCTACAATGACTCTGATTCTGAAGTAAAGGAGACTGACCTCATGATCTTCAAGGAAGAAACCAGAGAGCTGCTGGAAATGGTACGCTCATTTGTGGATAGAGAGATCATCCCCACCGTGGGAGAGTATGAGAAAAGCGGCACCTTCCCGGAGGAGCTGCTGGACAAGGCCTGCGCCATGGGGCTTAACGAGCTGTGCGTGCCTGCCCAGTACGGCGGGCCGGGGCTGAGCAACGTGGAGGTGTTTGCCATTGCCGAGGAGATCGCCCGGGGCGACATCGGCATCGGCACCACCCTGATTGCCAACGCCCTTGCCTCCTACCCGGTGCTGATTGCAGGCACGGATGAGCAGAAGAAGCTGTGGTTCGACACCATGCGGGAGCGGAAATATGCCGCCTTCTGCCTCACCGAGCCCAATGCCGGCTCCGACGCCGGCGGGGTGCAGACCACCGCCGTGGAGGACGGGGACGAGTATGTCATCAACGGCACCAAGTGCTTTATCTCCAACGGCCCCATCGCCGGGATTTATACGGTGCTTGCCTCCACCCGGAAAAAGGCAGGGATTATGGGACTGTCCGCCTTCATTGTGGAGCGTGACCGCCCCGGCGTGTCCATCGGCAAGGAAGAGGACAAGATGGGTATGCGCCTGAGCTGCACCAGCGAGGTGATCTTTGACAACGTGCGCATTCCCAAAGACCACCTGCTGGGCAAAAAGAACCGGGGCTTTAAGTATATCATGGAGACGCTGGACCACTCCCGCGCCGGTGTGGGCGCCTTTGGCGTGGGCATCGGACAGAGAGTGGTGGAGGAGGCCACGAAATACGCCAAGCAGCGCAAGCAGTTCGGTCAGGCCGTGGCAAACTTCCAGGCGGTGGAGATCATGCTGGCGGATATGGAGATTCAGGTGCAGGCTGCCCGTCAGATGTACCTCCACGCCGCAGAGCTGATGGATGCGGGACTGCCCTTCACCATGGAGGCGGCCATTGCCAAGACCATCGGCACGGATACCGGCATGAAGTGCGCCGTGGACGGCGTGCAGGTCATGGGCGGCTACGGCTATATGAAGGAATACCCCATGGAGAAGCTGATGCGGGATGCCAAGATTCTGCAAATCTATGAGGGCACCAACCAGATCCAGCGCTCCGTCATCGCCGGACAGCTGAAGAAGAAATACACCGACGACCCCAAGGGAGTGAAAAAGCCCGCCGCTGCCCCGGCAGCGCCGGAACAGCCCGTTCCCACCGCTCCTGCCCCGGCTGCTGCCCCTGCGGCAGGGAAGGAGACAGGGAGAGAGCTGAACCTGCTGGTGTGCGTCAAGCAGGTTCCGGACACCACCCAGATCAAAATTGACCCGGTGAAGCACACCCTCATCCGGGAGGGGGTTCCCGCCATTGTGAACACCTTCGACACCTATGCCCTTGAGACCGCCCTGCGGCTGAAGGACAAGTGGGGCGGCAGGGTCACGGTGCTGTCCATGGGCATCCCCAAGGCGAAGGAAGCCCTGCGGGAGTGCCTTGCCGCAGGAGCGGACGAGGCATATCTGATTACCGACCGCATCTTCGGCGGCAGCGACACGCTGGCCACCTCCAAGATCATCTCCACCGCCATTGAGGCGCTGGAGAAGCGAAACGAGCGTGCCTTTGACATCATCCTGTGCGGCAAGCAGGCCATTGACGGAGACACGGGACAGGTGGGGCCGGAGATCTCCCAGCACCTGAACCGGGCGCTGGTGTCCTACGCCGTGGGCGTGGAGCGGGAGCAGGACGGCAGCCTTATGTGCAAGCGGGAGAGCGACGAGGGCTATGACTTCTACGCCGTGAACACCCCCTGCGTGATTACCGTGAACAAGACACCCTATGACCTGCGCTACCCCAGCTTCAAAACCCAGCGCTTTGCCAAAACGGCGGAGATCGTGGAGCTGACCGGAGCGGACGTGGTGGTGCCGGAGGAGCAGCGGGGACTGGCAGGCTCTCCCACCAGAGTGGTGAAGACCTATACCCCTGCCCATGAGAAAAACGGCATGAAGATAGAAGGTCTGGACGGCAGGGCGGCGGCGGAAAAGCTGGCCGGGCTGCTGGCCGAGGCAAAGCTGATTTAAGGAGGTGTCCCTATGGAGAGCAAAAACCTTTGGGTCTATATTGAGACGGAGGAGGGCTGTGCCCGGAGCGTGGGTCTGGAGCTGCTGAATCCGGGACGCCGCATGGCGGACAAGCTGGGAGAAAAGCTGGTGGCCGTGGTGCTGGGTCAGGGAATCGCCTCCGTGGCGGCGCAGGCGGTGGCCTGCGGCGCAGATCAGGTCATCACCGTGGAGGGAGAGGAATACCTTCACTACAACAGCGATGCCCAGACCTATGCCATGACAAAGCTGATTGAAAAGTACCGCCCCTCTATTGTCCTCTACGGCGCAACCAACAACGGCAGGGATGTGGGTCCCAGAGTCGCCTGCGCCCTGCGCACGGGACTGACGGCGGACTGCACCGGGCTGGACATTGACGAGCAGGGGCTGCTCGCCTCCACCCGTCCCGCCTTCGGGGGCAATCTGATGGCAACCATCTCCTGCCCCAACACCAGACCCCAGATGTCCACTGTCCGCCCCGGCGTGTTCAAAAAGCCTGTCCCGGACGAGGGCAGAAGGGGGGAGATCATCTCCGAGGACATCCATATCCCCGCCGGGGAGCTGCGGGTGCGTCTGGTGGAGCGTGTCCGGGAGGTGGCGCAGGCCGTCCATCTGGAGGACGCTGAGGTCATTGTCTCCGGCGGCAGAGGGCTGAAAAGCGGGGAGAACTTCGCCCTCATCCGGCAGCTGGCAGAGGCTATGGGGGGCGAGGTGGGCGCCAGCCGGGCGGCAGTGGACGCAGGCTGGATCCCCCACGCCCATCAGGTGGGACAGACCGGAAAGACGGTGGCTCCGAAGATCTATGTGGCAGTGGGTATCTCCGGCGCTATCCAGCATCTGGCCGGAATGAGCGGGGCGGATACCGTGATTGCCATCAATAAGGACCCGGAGGCGCCCATCTTCTCCGTCGCAGATTACGGCATTGTGGGGGACGCCTTTGAGGTAGTGCCCGCACTGATTGAAGCGCTGAAGGCGCATAAGAAGTGAAGGCAGTGGTTTTGACCGGCGTTCCCTTCCGGAAAGGTTCGCCGGTCTCTTCCTGCGAAAACAGAGGATGACACGGCGCAGGGAGAGGGCGGCTGCTTCGGCTCTGGCAGGGAAGGCACAGCCGAAGGAATCATGTGATTTCCGGCCGCTGCCCGCCCCTGCCCCGGCGCAGGGGCAAAACAGGGCGTTGATTCCTCCGAAACAGGCAAAATCTCCCCCGGAGGGGCGGATTTTTCCCGCCGGAGTGATTATTTCTTTCTTAAAACGTGAAAATAACTCTTTTCAATCGGACAGTTTGTGCTATAATGCACACGACAAGCCATTTCCCCGCACAGGGGACGGAAAGGATGAAAGGGCGATGAAAGCAAAGCGGGTTGCAGCGTATGTGCTGGCTGTGGTGTTAATGCTCACCGGGTGCTCCGGAAACACATCGGAGGCGCAGGCCTCCGTCCAGTCGGTTGCCATGCTGACGGGGGCGGATATCTCCGGGGCGAACCAGTACAACGGCGTAGCCGAGGCAAGAGGCACGGTGAAGGTGCAGAAGGACGCCAACAAGGCGGTGAAGGAGTGCTATGTGGAGGCCGGAGATCAGGTGGAGGAGGGACAGCGGCTGTTCTCCTACGACACCGACGCTCTGGAGCTGACAGTATCCTCCGCCGAGCTGGAGGTGGAGCAGCTTCGCAATACCATCACCAACTACCAGACACAGATCACCTCTCTGGAGCGGGAGAAGAAGAGCGCCTCCTCCGCCGACAAGCTGTCCTATACCCTCCAGATTCAGGAGGCGGAGCTGAACAAGTCGGAGACGGAGTACAACCTGAAGCAGAAGGAGGCGGAGCTGACCAAGCTGAAGGACAGCATCGAGGAGACGGACGTGTTCTCCACGGTGGACGGCGTGGTGCAGAGCGTGCAGAAGGACAATGCCTCCGGCGGCACGGACCTCTCCGGCGGCTCCGAGGGCGGGGATGCCTATATCACCATCATGGAGACGGGCACCTACCGTATCCGGGGCACCGCAGGCGAAGAGAGCATCCGGGGCATCACCGAGGGCATGGAGATGACCGCCTACTCCCGTCAGGACGGGGAGAAGCGGTGGCACGGCGTTGTGGAGAGCATCAACACCGGCTCCGCCGAGAACCAGAACAACAATAACGGCAACTACTATGACGGCTCCAACGGCGAGGGCAGCAGCAAGTATGTCTTCTATGTGGCGCTGGACAGCTCCGATGGCCTGCTCATCGGCCAGCACGTCTATCTCAAGCCCGGCAACGGCGATCAGGACGACAACGCCCTGCGCCTGAGCGCAGGGTATCTGGTGATGGAGAACGATCAGGCCAGCGTCTGGGCGGCCAACGGCAGGGACAAGCTGGAAAAGCGCAGCGTCACGCTGGGCGAGTACAACGAGGAGACGGATGAGTATGTCATCGCCTCCGGCCTGAGCCTGCAGGACTATATCGCCTTCCCGGACGAGAGCCTGCACGAGGGCATGGACGTGGTGCGCTATGACGAGAACTCCTTCAGCGGCGGGGACGCCGGGGAGGGCGGTCTGGAGACCTATGTGGAAGAGCCTGCCGAGGGCGCCTTCCCGGAGGGGGACGCTGAGGTCTTCCCCGATAAGGACGAGGCATTTGCCCAGCAGGACTTCCCCGCTGACGGCGAGGTGTACAGCGAGGAGGACTTCCCCTCTGACGGGGAGGTATACGGCGACGGGGCAGAGGTGGACTTTGCCGACGGCGTGGTTTTTGACGGCGCCGGGGATGCGCCGGAGACAGATGCAGAAAATGCGGGGGACTGAGCTATGGTATTGGAACTTCGTGACATCTGCAAGGACTATGTGCGGGGAAAGATGCGGGTGCCGGTGCTGCACCACATCGACCTGAACGTGGAGGAGGGGGAGTACATCGCCATTATGGGCCCCTCCGGCTCCGGGAAAACCACTTTGATGAACCTGATCGGCTGTCTGGATGTGCCCACCTCCGGCAAGCGGATTTTACAGGGGGAGGATCTGGACGGGCTGAACGATAACCGTCTGGCTGACCTGAGAAACCGCCAGATCGGCTTTGTGTTCCAGTCCGCCGACCTGCTGCCGGGGATGACGGCGCTGGAGAATGTGGCGCTGCCCCTGACCTACCGGGGGACAAAGAAAAAAGAGCGGCTGAGCCGCGCCCGTGCCATGCTGGAGCGGGTGGGACTGGCTGACCGGATGGATCACAAGCCCAACCAGCTCTCCGGCGGACAGTGCCAGCGTGTGGCCATTGCCCGCGCCATGGTGGGCAATCCCAGCCTGCTGCTGGCGGACGAGCCTACCGGCGCACTGGACAGCCAGTCCGGCGAGCAGGTGATGGAGCTGTTTCGTGATTTGAACGAGAGCGGCGTGACCATTATCATGATTACCCACTCCCCTGAGGTTGCGGCCTGCGCCCAGAAGACCTATCTCATCCGGGATGGCAGGATTCAGGCGGGAGGTGCCCGATGAACAGGGATAAAAAGCAGAAGAAAGTCCTCACCAAGCCCCCGAAGACGGACAATAAGCCGAAAAAAGCCCCCGTCTCCGGCGGCGGAAAGGGGAAAAAGGGACTGGTCACAGCGGTGATCGTGCTGGCTGTGGTGGTGGCCCTTGCAGGGGGAGGACTGGCTGTCCTGTCCCGGCAGAACAACAAGACGGTGAACGTCTACGAGATCAAGGATCAGTTTGCCATGACCGAATACTGGGGCGACGGCAGCCAGACGGACGGCATGGTCAGCGTAGAGGGGATCCAGCCGGTGTATGTGTCCGACACCATGAACGTCAAGGACGTTGCAGTGGAGGAGGGACAAAAGGTGGAGAAGGGGGATCTCCTGCTTCACTATGACACCACCCTCACCGAGCTGGACGTTCAGCTCAAGGAGGTCAAGGTGCGTCAGGCGGAGCTGGAGCTCACCAACGCCCAGAAGGAGCTTGCCAAGGTGAAAACCTATAAGGCAGGAGAGCTGATTCCCGGCAGCGCAGTGGACACCACCCTCCCCGGCATTGACCCAGAGGGGGAGACGGAGGTGGACGACAGCTTTCAGGATGACGGCACCCTTGTGCTGCTGGACGGCAAGGGCACCTATAAAGAGCCCTTTACCTATCTGTGGAAGAATACCTACTTCTTTGACGATGCGTTTATGTATCAGGCCATGCGGGGCAGCAAGGACTGCTATGTGCGCTTCCTCATGGTGGGTCAGGGACAGGGCAGCCAGCACACCCATGTGCCGGATCACAAGGAGTGGTACTCCGACGAGAGCGGACACTACCGCCTGTGCGGCATCTGCGGGGAGGAGTACGAGCGCACAAAGCACAGCTTCCTCACGGTAGTGGACGTGTTCCCGGACATTGACAGACAGGGCAGCCAGCATCAGGTCTGCGGCGTGTGCGGCTATATTGGCAAAACCAGCACCATTGCCGCCATACCCAAGCCGGAGACCCCCACACAGGCGCCTACGGAGCCGCCTACGGAGCCTCCCACAGAGCCGCCAACGGAACCGCCCACCTCTGAGCCGCCTTCCGAGGAGGAGCCCACAACTCCGCCCAGTGAGGACGAGCAGCCCACCGGGCAGGAGAATTCCAGCCCCGCCCCCACCAAGGTGCAGGCGGAGATGCTGATGCAGTTCCAGTCCGGCAGCGCCGGGCGCACCTTCCAGGTGATCTCCATTCACATTCCCTCCACGGACGAGGCGGTGAAGACCCCCATCTTTGACTGGAAGGACAGCAAGCCCCTCCCGGCACAGCCTGCGGAGGAGCCGACAGAGCAGCCGCTCCCCGGTGCGGACGAGCCGGTGTCTACCGGCATCCGCTATACCGCCGAGGAGCTGCGGCAGATGGTCACCGAGGCGGAGGCCAAGGTGCGGGATCTGGATCTGGAGCTGCGGCGGACAAAGCTGGACTATGACAAGGCCCAGAAGGAGCTGAACAACAGCGCCATCTATGCCGAGATGGACGGCACCGTCAAGGATGTGATGGACCCGGTTCAGGCCAAGGATGAGGGCAGTGCCATTTTGAATATCACCGCCGGGGGCGGGTACTATATCCACTGCACCCTCAGCGAGCTGGAGCGGGATTCGGTGGAAATCGGACAGAAGGTGACGGTCACCTCCTGGAGCAGCGACGAGCAGTTCGAGGGCGAGGTGACGGAGATTTCCGACTATCCCTCCACCGGCAGCAACTGGGGCGCAGGCAACTCCAACGTGTCCTACTATCCCTTTACGGTCTTTGTCTCCGAAGAGGCAGGACTGCGGGAGGGGGACTATGTGGGCGTTCAGTACGGCGCAGCCAAGGACGAAAAGGGCTTCTATCTCCAGAGCGTCTTTATCCGCACGGAAAACGGGCGCAGCTATGTCTACGCAGACAACAACGGAACGCTGGAAAAACGGTATATCTCCACCGGGCGCAGCCTCTGGGGCAGCTATACGCAGGTCTTTTCCGGGATTACGCCGGAGACAAACCTTGCCTTCCCCTACGGCTCTAACGTGAGAGAGGGCGCTGCCACGGTGCTGGCATCCGCTGACCAGCTCTACGGATACTATTAAGGGAGGGTTGGTTTATGATTGAAAATATCGGACTCTCCATTCAGGGCATTTGGAACCATAAGCTGAGAAGCCTGCTGACCATGCTGGGCATTATCATCGGCATTGCCTCCATCATTGCCATTGTCTCCACCATCAAGGGCACCAATGAGCAGATCAAGCAGCAGCTCATCGGCGCAGGGAACAACGTGGTGACGGTGCAGCTCTCTCAGGGCACGGAGCCCTTTGAGATGCAGTATACCGCAAAGCCGGAGGGCGTGCCGGTGATTGACGAGGACACCCGCACCCGCCTTGCCCATGTGGACGGGGCGGTGGATGCCTCACTGTACACCCAGCGCACCTATGTGGACGGGCTTGTGTACTACCAGAATACAGGCTTCACCGGAACCCTCCGGGGCATTGACAGCCACTACTTCGGCGTAAACGGCTATAACGTCTATCTGGGCAGGGGCTTCTCCGCCACGGACTACGACAGCTTCCGTAAGGTGGCCATTCTGGATCAGGCAGCGGCGGACGGGATTTTCCCCGGTGAGAATCCGCTGGGCAAGGTGATCGAGATCAAGCAGGAGCCCTTTACCGTGGTAGGTGTGGTGGCTCGCTCCTCCAGCTTTGAGCCGAAGATCGAGACGATGGACGACTACTACACCTATCTGGGGGGCGACAGCGGGGCAGTGTACATCCCCAGCGCCGACTGGCCGCTGGTGGCGCAGTATGACGAGCCACAGATGGTGGACATTCAGGCGGCGACGACGGACGATATGACGGCGGTGGGCAAGGATGCCGCCGACATCATCAACGCCAACCTGAGCGTGAAGGAGGACTCCAATCTGGCCTACAGCAGCAATGACGTGCTGGAGCGGGCGAGAAACCTGCAGCAGCTTGCCAACGCTACCAACCAGCAGCTTGTCTGGATCGCCTCCATCTCCCTGCTGGTGGGCGGTATCGGCGTGATGAACATTATGCTGGTCACGGTCACGGAGCGCACCAGAGAGATCGGCCTGAAGAAGGCAATCGGAGCCAGAAAGAGCCGTATTCTGGGGCAGTTCCTCACCGAGGCGGCGGTGCTGACCAGTCTGGGCGGCGTAATCGGCGTGCTTACCGGAATCGGTCTGGCACAGGTGGTCAGCCGGGTCTCCGGCTCCCCCACTGCCATCAGCGCCCCTGCCACGGCGCTGGCGGTGCTGTTCTCCATGCTGATCGGCATTATCTTCGGCCTGATGCCTGCGGTGAAGGCGGCAAACCTGAACCCCATCGAGGCACTGAGAAGAGAATAAGAAATCCCCCGTTATCTTTGATAACGGGGGATTTTTCTGCTACTCCGGCTGGTTCAGCGCCCGGCGGAGCTTGGAGAGGGCCTGCTTTTCCAGACGGGATACATAGGAGCGGGAGATGCCGCACTGCTGCGCCACCTCCCGCTGGGTGCGGGGGGCTTTTCCGTCAAGGCCATAGCGCTGGGTGATGATGTACTGCTCCCGGTCAGTGAGCGCAGCGTCCACGCATTGGCGCACCCGGAGGCAGTCCTCCCGGCTCTCCAAATCCTCCAGCATGGTGTCGTCTACCTTGATGACATCCATCAGGGACAGCCCGTTCCC
>CAJOOV010000207.1 GCA_905236265.1 uncultured Oscillospiraceae bacterium
CGCCGGCTGGATGCTCTTTGAGAACAACCCCCTCACCACTGTCTGCTCTCTGGTGTGCAACCATGAAAACCAGTGCGAGGGTCACTGTGTCCGGGGCATCAAGGGCGCTCCTGTCCACTTCTCCGTCATCGAGAACTATATCTCCACCACCTATGCCAACCAGATGGTGAAGGGGCCTGCCCCCTCCAATGGCCGCAAGGCGGCGGTCATCGGTGCAGGCCCCTCCGGCATCACCATCGCCATTATCCTTGCCCGCTATGGCTATAAGGTGACCATCTTTGACAGCAAGGACAAGATCGGCGGCGTGATGCGCTACGGCATCCCGGATTTCCGCCTGCCCGACTCCGTGCTGGACGACCTTGCCTACCGGCATTTGGAGCTGAAGGGAATCCAGTTCCGCCCCAATACCTATATCGGCACGGCGCTGACCATTGATGACCTGTTCCGGGACGGCTACCAGAGCGTCTTTGTGGGCGCAGGGCTGTGGAAGCCCAGAAAGCTGAACATCCGGGGAGAGAGTCTGGGCCATGTCAGCTATGCCATCAACTATCTGGCAAACCCGGAGGCGTTCCGTCTGGGGGAGCGGGTGTTCATCATCGGCACCGGCAACTCCGCCATGGACTGCGCCCGCACCGCTGTGCGTCAGGGCGCACAGCACGTCACCTGCGTGAACCGCTCCGAGACCATCACCGCCAGCCAGTACGAGTCCAGCTATGCCAAACTGGAGGGCGTGGACTTCCTGATGAACAAGATCACGCTGGAAATCCGTGAGGACGGCGTGGTGCTGGCCGACAGCGAGGTGAACGAGGACGGCAAGCGTGTTTCCATTCCCGGTACGGAAAAGCTCTATCCCTGCGACAACGTGATTATTGCCGTGTCTCAGGGGGCGGAGAGCAACCTTGTCACCTCCACCAAGGGCATTGATACCAACCGGGGTCTGCTCACCGCAGACGAGGACGGCCACACCAGCCGTCCCGGCGTGTTCGCCGCAGGCGACGCAGTGAACGGTGCCCGCACCGTGGTAGAGGCGGTGGCAAACGGCAAGCGGGTGGCGGAGGCGATGCACGAGTATATGCAGTCCCTGCCCATGCCCGTCACCACGGATTATCCCGATATCCCCGTGGCGGATGCCATTGAGGCCGCCGCTCAGGCGGAGCAGGTTCTCTGATTTCTTTCAAAGCGTAAAAAAGCTGTCGGCGGAGTCCTTGCGGCTTTCGCCGGCAGGTTTTTTCTATCAAACGCCCGGCCTCTCCACGGTTGACGAACGAGCCGTTATCATGTACAATGCTTTTGACATAGTGTCACACAGGGCACAGGGGCGTTATGCTGATAATCGGTATCGGAGGAGAGGCAATGGCGAGAGATCCACAGGGGCGGATTCAGGCGAGAAGGGAAGAAATCATAGCAGCCTGCCGCCAGCTATACAAGACAATGAGCTTTCAGGAGATTACCATCAAGGAGATCGGCAAGGTGACTCCCTTTACCCGCACCTCAATCTACAACTATTTCGAGACGAAAGAGGAGATTCTGCTGGCTCTGCTGCAGGAGGAATACGAGGCGTTGACGCAGGATCTGCAGACGCTGTGCCCTGAGGGCAGGACGACGGACGCAGAGGGGCTTGCCTGCACACTGGCACAGAGTCTGGAGCGCAGGCCGGTGCTGCTGCGCCTTCTGAGCATGAACCTGTATGACATGGAGGGCAATTCCCGTCTGGAGCGGCTGGTGGAGTTCAAGCGTGCGTACTTTGCCTCCGTGCAGGCGCTGGAGGGCTGTCTGTGCCGGGTAAGACCTGCATTGGACGAGGCGGCGAGAGAGCGCTTTCTCTATGTCTTTCTGCCCTTTATCTATGGGCTGTATCCCTACACCTCCGCCACGGAAAAGCAGATTGAGGCCATGAAGGAGGCGGGGGCAGTCTTTGAGGGAAAGGGCGTATACGAAATGACCTATCTCTGCGTCAGGCAATTGCTGGGGCAGTGAAGCAGACACCGGTTTTTTGGGAGGGAATGACATGAAGTTTTTTCAGCAGGAGATTAAGAAGCTGGGCTTTGGACTGATGCGCCTGCCAAAGCAGGGAGAGTCCATTGACATTGAGCAGGTGAAGGAGATGGTAGACCGCTTTATGGCTGCGGGCTGCACCTATTTCGACACGGCGTGGGCCTATGCCGGTTCGGAGGACGCCATCCGGCAGGCGCTGGTGGAGCGCTACCCCAGAGAGAGCTTCCAGCTTGCAACCAAAAACGCCGCATGGATCAACTGCAAGACCAGAGAGGACGCCATTGCCCAGTTTGAGACCTCCCTGCGCCAGACAGGGGCGGGGTACTTCGACAACTACCTGCTCCACAATCTGGGGGAGGGGCGCACCCATTACTTTGACGACTTCGACCTGTGGGAGTTTGTGAAGGAGAAAAAGGCAGAGGGAAAAATCCGCCATATCGGCTTCTCCTTCCACTCCACGCCGGAGGAGCTGGAGGAGATTCTCATTGCCCACCCGGAGGCGGAGTTTGTCCAGCTCCAGATCAACTACGCCGACTGGGAGGATAAGGCCGTTCAGTCCAGAGGCGTGTACGAGGTGGCACGGAAATACGGCAAGCCTGTGGTGGTCATGGAGCCGGTGAAGGGGGGACTGCTGGCAAATCCCCCGGAGGCAGTGGCAAACGTGCTGAAGGCGGCCGACCCGGAGGCATCCGCCGCCTCCTGGGCGATTCGCTTTGCCGCCGATTTGGAGGGCGTGCTGGTGGTGCTCTCCGGCATGAGCAATGTAGAGCAGATGGAGGACAATCTGTCCTATATGAAGGACTTCACCCATCTCACTCAGGCGCAGCGTGATACCGTGGAGCAGGCGAGGCAGACCCTTGCCAGCATTCCTCTGATTCCCTGCACCACCTGTAACTACTGCGCCAAGGTATGCCCCATGGAGATCGGCATCTCCGGCACCTTTACGGCGGCAAATACCTATACCCTGTTCCAAAACCTGCAGGTGGCAAAGGACAGGGAGAGCTGGCTGGTGGGGGGACACGGCAGAAAGCAGGCGGTGAACTGCATCCGCTGCGGTGCCTGCGAGCAGGTCTGCCCCCAGCATATCGCCATCCGGGAGGAGCTGGCAAAGGCCGCCGACCTGTTCGGCCAGCAGAAATAAACACTCCGTTCTGGACAGCACAACAGGGTGCCCGAAGCAATTACGATGCTTCGGGCATCTTGCATTTGGGAAACAATTCTGATAAAATCTATTGGTGAAGTACATTCAAAAACGGGCGTGAGATAAGAGGCGAGGAAAATGCTCCACATTGCGATTATGGAGGATGAACAGGTGTTCCGGGAGCAACTGACCCGGTATCTGCAGCGCTACGGGGAGGAACACGGTGTAGAGATGGAGTATACCTGCTTCAACAGCGGCAGGGAGCTGGTGGAGCAATACCGGAGTATTTATGACATTCTCTTTCTGGACATCCGCACCCCGGACATCTCCGGCATGGAGGCCGCCCGGATGATACGGGAGCGGGATGAGGAGGTGGTGCTGGTGTTCATCACCTCTCTTGCACAGTACGCCATCAACGCCTATGAGGTGGGCGCACTGGACTATCTGCTCAAGCCGGTGGCCTATGAGACCTTCGCCATGAAGTTCAGCCGTGTCCGCCGCAGGGTGGAGAGCCGGGCGGGGGCGGTGATTACCCTGACCCTTCCGGGGGGACTGAAGCGTCTTCGCACCAGAGAGATCTATTATGTGGAGGTGGAGAACCACAATCTCCACTACCACACCGCCCAGGGGGAGATCGTCGTGCGGGGCACCATGCAGCGGGCGGAGCAGGAGCTGTCCGCCCATCAATTCGCCCGGTGCAACCACTGGTATCTGGTGAACCTGCTCCATGTCTCTCAGGTGGGAAAAACCAGCGTCACCGTGGCAGGCAGGGAACTGGAGATGAGCCGCCGCAGCCGCAGCAGCTTTCTTGCGGCCATGGCAAACAGTCTGGGAGGCGAGATATGAGGCAGACGCTTTGGGAAAGCCTGTCGTGGCTGCTGGAGGGTCTTCTGCTGTGGGGCAGCGGGATGGTGTTTTTCCTTCCACTGCCCCGGCGCAGCCATGCCATGGAGCGCTCGGCGCTTCTTCTGCTGCCTGCCCTTGGACTCAGCTTTGCCTTCTCCTCCGGGGCGGGGGGATTTGCCCTTGCCGATGCACTGGGGGCGGCTTATCTGTTTGTGCTGGGGGCGTGCTGCTTTGACACGGGACGGAGCGTGGTGCTCTACTGCAGCCTTTGGGGGATGGAGATGCACGTTCTGGTCTATGAGCTGTGCCGCTTTGCCCAGTATGCCCCCACAGGCGCAGGGGATGGCCGGCTCCGGGGGCTGCTCCTGCGCCTTGTCATCTCAGCGGCAGTCTATGTCTCCGTGGGCTGCAGCGTCACCCTCTGGCTTCCGGTGTACCGGCAGCGCCATGCCGGGCCGAGACAGACCGGCTCCGCCGTGATGCTGTATCTGATCTTTTCCGCCCTGACATGGGGCTTCTTCCGTGACGGGAGATTCCTCCTGCAGGGGTATGAGAACCTGCTGCTGCTGATGGCACAGTTCTACTGCATTATCGTCTTGTACCTTCAGGCGGCGCTGTTCCAGAGCAGCGCAATCCGTCAGGAGCGGGATCTGATCGAACTTCTCTGGCGGCAGCAGAAGACCCAATACGAGCAGTCCAGAGAGAGTATTGCCATTATCAACCAAAAGACCCACGACCTGAAGCACATGCTGGCCGCCATGCGCACCATGGAGAGCGGGGAGCAGCGGGAACGGTATCTGCAGGAGATTCAGAAGAGCGTGGATATTTACGACTCCGTGGTGAAAACGGGAAACGAGACGCTGGACACCGTTCTGACGGAGAAGAGCCTGTACTGTGATGCCCACGGGATCAAGGTCACCTGCGTGGCGGACGGGCAGAAGCTGGACTTTATGGATCCGGTGGACATCTACACGCTGATGGGCAACGCCATGGACAACGCCATAGAGGGCGTGCAGCGCTTCCGGCAGCGGGAAAAACGCACCATTGACGTGACCATCTACCAGCGCCGGGGGCTGCTCTCGGTGAGCGTCACCAATCCGCTGGAGGAGGAGCTGGTGATCGAGGACGGGATTCCCCGCTCCACCAAGCCTCAGGACGGCTACCATGGCTTTGGCGTGAAGAGTATGCGCTCTACCGTGCGAAAGTACGGCGGGGAGCTGACAGTGGACACAAGAGACGGCTGCTTTGCCCTGAATATGGTCTTTCCCCTGAACGGCTGAGGGGCGGGAGAAAAGCCCCTGCCACTTACGCCACGGAAATGACCACTTGTGGAAAGAGGATTGTATTGCGTTTTTGCAAAAGATATAATGAATACCGGAAAAACGGGAAAAAGTACACGAGAGGAGTGAAACCATGCGAAGAACGGTCAATCTGAATCAGGGCTGGCTGTTTCACGGCAGGGACGGCAGCACGGAAAGGGTGGACGTTCCCCACACATGGAACGCCATTGACGGGCAGGACGGCGGCAACGACTACTACCGGGGGTGTCTGCGCTACGAGCGGGATTTTACGCTGCCCCGGTTTGATGCGGAAAAGGAGCAGGTCTATCTGCAGTTCCACGGGGTCAACGCCAGCGCTGTGGTGACTCTGAACGGAACAGAGGTGCTGCGCCATGACGGCGGCTACTCCACCTTCCGGGGGGACGTGACGGCGCTTCTGGCAGAGCAGAACCATCTGGAGGTGACGGCGGACAACTCCGACAATGACCGGGTCTACCCCCAGAAGGCGGACTTCACCTTCTACGGCGGCATTTACCGGGATGTGGAGCTGCTGATTGTCAGCAAGTGCCACTTTGATCTGGACTACTTCGGCGGCTGCGGTGTCATGGTGACGCCCACGGTGAAGGGCAGAGACGGCAGCGTGGAGGTGAAAACCTATCCCGTGGGCGAGCCGGAGCAGGTGCGCACCACCGTTCTGGATGCCGGGGGAGAGACGGTTGCCCAGGCTTACGGGGAGACGGTGAATATCGCCCTGCCCCATGTCCACCTCTGGAACGGCATAAAAGACCCCTATCTCTATACCGCCAGAGTGGAGCTGATAAAGGACGGGGAGGTGCAGGATGCGCTGGAGATTCCCTTTGGCGTGCGCACCTTCCGGGTAGACCCCCGGAAGGGCTTCTTCCTCAACGGAGAGCTGTATCCCCTGCGGGGTGTCAGCCGCCATCAGGACCGCAAGGGTCTGGGCAACGCCATCACGAAGGAGATGCACCAGCAGGACATGGAGCTGATCTGCGAGATGGGCTGCAACACCGTCCGTCTGGCACACTATCAGCATGACCAGTATTTCTACGATCTGTGCGACCGCAAGGGCATGGTAGTCTGGGCGGAGATTCCCTATATCTCCATGCACATGCCCAACGGCAGGGAGAACACCGTCAGCCAGATGAAGGAGCTGATTATCCAGAACTACAACCACCCCTCCATCGTCTGCTGGGGCGTGTCCAACGAGATCACGATTGTGAAAAAGGATACGGCGGATATGCTGGATAACCACCGGATGCTCAACGATCTGGTTCACCAGATGGATCCCACCCGCTTCACCACCCTTGCCTGCTATGCCATGTGCGGCCCGTTCAATCCGGTGGCGCATATCACCGATGTGGTGAGCTGGAACCTCTATCTGGGCTGGTATGTGCCGGGACTGAAGCTGAACGATCTCTGGGTGGACTTCTTCCACAAACGCTATCCCGACCGGGCGCTGGGTTATTCCGAGTACGGCGCCGAGGGTATGCCCAATCTCCACTCCTCCAAGCCCAGACGGGGCGACCACACCGAGGAGTATCAGGCCATCTACCACGAATATCTGGCGGAGTTTATCGCAAAGCGCCCGTGGATGTGGGCGACCCATGTGTGGAATATGTTTGATTTTGCCGCTGACGCAAGAGATCAGGGCGGCGAGCCGGGGATGAACCACAAGGGGCTTGTCACCTTTGACCGCAAGACGAAAAAGGACAGCTTCTATCTCTATAAGGCGCGCTGGAACCCGGAGCCGATGATCCATATCTGCTCCAAGCGGTATGTGGACAGGCCGGAGAGCAAGACCACGGTGAAGGTCTATTCCAATCAGAGCGCCGTGGAGCTGTACTGTGACGACAGGCTGGTTGCCCGCAAGGGGGGCAGCTATGTGTTCACCTTTGAGGTTCCCATCACCGGGGAGCACCGGCTTCGGGCAGTGGCAGGCTCGCTCAGCGACACTGCCACAATCCGTAAGGTGGACGCCCCCAATCCTGCCTACAAGCTCTCCGCCAAGAGCAGCAACAGCGCCAACTGGGTATGACCTTCGGCGCAAGGGGAAGGGCATTTGCACCGTTATCACTGTCTCTGGGAGACTGATAAATGAAAATGAGGAGGAAACTGTATGCAAAAGAAACCGAAGGTAGCCCTGTGGACCACCCTGACCGCCATCTTTGCGATTCTGCTTGTGGCGTCTATTGTGGCAAACTATGTGGCAAACATGTACGCAACCACCATCAATGTGGCGCTGGACACCCCCACCTTCAAGGTGAAGGGCGGCACCGACGACGTTTATTTCCCCAGCGATTTCGCAACCGAGGCAGACCGTGTGGCCTATGAGGAGGAGCTGTGCGCCACTGTGGAGAGCGAGGGCGCAGCCCTGCTGAAAAACGACGGCGCTGCCCTTCCCCTTGCCTCCGGGGCAAAGGTGAGCCTGTTTGCACGGGGCAGTGTGGATCTGATGTACGGCGGCACCGGCTCCGGCAGCGTGGACACCAGCAAGGCACCCACCATGAAGGACGCCCTCACCGCGCAGGGCATTGAGATCAATCAGGGGCTGTGGGACTGGTATGTGTCCACCGCTGACAAGTACAGCCGTGTGACCCCCGCCGCCATCTCCGACCAGCTCGCCGCCAATATCCAGTATGCCGTAAATGAGGCACCTTGGAGTGAGGTGGAGAGCGCCAACAACGCCACCTTCGCCGACTACGGCGACGCCGCCATTGTCATCCTCTCCCGCTCCGGCGGCGAGGGCGCTGACCTGCCTGACGGCGATACTGCCATCTCCATGATGGCCAACACCTCCGTTCAGGAGAAGGATCTGGAGGCGGGCACCAGCGACGGCGCAGTGACCATGGGCAACCTTCAGTATGCTGTGGGTCAGGAGGGCAGCGGCAACTATCTGGAGCTGAGTCAGGAGGAGATGGATCTCCTTGCCGGGCTGAAGGCGTTGAAGGACGCAGGCACCTTCAAGAGCATTGTCGTGCTGCTGAACACCTCCAACGCCATTGAGCTGGACTTCCTCAACCCTGAGATCTGCGGCGTGGACTACGGCGTGGACGCCTGCATGTGGATCGGCGACGTGGGACAGACCGGTGCCAACGGCGTGGCCGCCCTGCTCTCCGGCGCAGTGGCTCCCTCCGGCTCTCTGGTGGATACCTATCTCTATGACAACCTGACCAACCCCGCCTCCCACAACTTCTACTCCCAGCCCTACACCAACGCCGCCGAGCTGGGCCTGCTCACCGACGGGGCTGACGTACAGGGAATGTACAGCGTGTATCAGGAGGGCATCTATCTGGGCTATCGTTACTTCGAGACCCGCTATGAGGATGCCGTCATGGGCACCGGCAACGCCGGGGATTATGACTACGCCAGAACCGTGGCCTACCCCTTCGGCTATGGCATCAGCTATACCACCTTCCAGTACAGCGACTTCAATCTCGCTGAGAACAACGACAGCTTTGATGTGACTGTCACCGTGACCAACACCGGCGCTGTGGCGGCGAAGAAGACGGTTCAGGTCTACTTCCAGTCCCCCTTCAACGACTATGACAAGACCAACGGCATTGAAAAGGCGGCAGTGGAGCTGTGCGGCTTTGCCAAGACCGACGTGCTGGAGCCCGGCGCTTCCGCCACCGTCACCGTCAATGTCCCCAAGAGTGAGCTGCGCACCTATGACGCAAACAACGCCAAAACCTACATTCTGGATGCCGGGGACTACTTCTTCACCGTGGCCAACGGCGCACACGAGGCTGTGAACAATATCCTCGCCGCCAAGGGCTACAGCGTGGCCAACGGCATGACCGACAACGGCGACACCGCTCTGGTGGGCAAGTGGGTGAATGACGCTCTGGATACCCAGATTTTCGCCACCGCCCCTACCGGCGCTGCAATCACCAACCTCTTTGACGAGGCTGACCCCAACAAGAGCTCCGTCTCTCCCGGCGAAGTGACATGGATGAGCCGCACGGACTGGGCAGGCACCTATCCCTCTGCTCCTGTGGTGCTCTCCGCCAATGACGCACTGGCAGCAGCTCTTGCCTTCACCCAGTATAACCCCGCCGACCACGCAGATGCCGCCATGCCCACCCTGGGCGCAGACAACGGCGTGAATCTGGCAGCGATGATCGGCAAGGAGTACGACGACGCTCAGTGGGATGCCCTGCTGGACGAGCTGACCTTCGACGAGATGGTGCAGACCATCACGCTGGGCTTCCACAACACCAAAATGTGCCGCTCCATCAACAAGGCTGCCACCAAGGACGAGAACGGCCCTCAGGGTCTCACCGCAGGTCTGGTGGGCGGCGTGTCCGGCATGTGCTATACCTCTGAGGACATCATGGCCGCCACCATGAACGTGACCCTGATGGAGGATGTGGGCCGTCTCATCGGCGAGGACTGCCTTGGCATGGGCTACTCCGGCCTGTACGGTCCCGGCGTGAATATGCACCGCACCGCCTATTCCGGACGTAACTTCGAATACTATTCCGAGGATCCCTTCGTGGCAGGCACCATCTGCGCCGCCGAGACAAGGGGCATCCAGTCCAAGGGCGTGTATGTCTACCTCAAGCATGTTGCCCTCAACGATTCCGAGTCCAGCCGCCGGGGCGTGAACACATGGCTCAACGAGCAGACCGCCCGTGAGATCTATCTGGAGGACATTGACAAGGCAGTGACCGACGGCGGCGCATGGTGCGTCATGTCCGGCTTCAACCGCTGGGGCGCCCAGTGGTGCGGCGAGTATTACAACCTCCAGACCGCCTACCTCCGGGGCGAGCTGGGTATGCGGGGCATGAGCATCACCGACTTCTCCGGCCTGAGCCAGTATATGGACGTAGCCGACGGCATGATCGGCGGCTCTGACATCTGGGACAGCCCCATGCCCATGATCCATACCGCAGCCGCAGGCGCATTTGCCTCCGACCCCTATCTGGTGAGCGAGATGCGGGAGTCCATGCACCGCATCCTCTACACCGTGGTGAACTCCAACGCCATGAACGGCTGGAACGAGAGCACCGAGATCGTAGACGTGACCCCCTGGTGGCAGATGGCATTCTATGCCCTCATCTGCTGCACCGCAGTGCTCACCGTGGTTGGCGCAGTGAATCTGACCAAAAACGTGAAGCGCAAGAAGGCCATGAAGCAGTAAGGCTCCATCCTGTACCTTCCGCCCCCCACCTCTTCGGAGGTGGGGGGAATGTAACAGATGAGGTGAGTGCAACGTATGAGTGAAAACGCCCCTGTGTCCGGGATGAACCGGGCAAAAACCTATCAGCTGGTGCTGTTCCCTCTGAACAACGGCGCCACCAATGTGTATTATGTGCTGGTGCTGAGCTATATTGCCACCTTTGGCGCAAATATCCTCACGCTGGGCACAATCTTTGCCTCCGTCATGGTGACAGCCATGCGTCTGGCCGATGCCATCACCGACCCGATTATCGGCGCACTGATGGATCGCACCAACGGCAAATTCGGCAAGTTCCGCCCCTTTATGGCAATCGGAAACGCCATTATGGCAGCCTCGGTGCTGGTGCTGTACTGCATCACCCCCATGATTCCGGACACCATGATGTGGTTTCGATATGCTGCATTTGTGGCACTGTACTTCGTCTGGGTGATCGGCTACACCTTCCAGACCTCCTGCACCCGTGCAGGGCAGACCGTGCTGACCAACGACCCCAAGCAGCGCCCCCTGTTCACCATCTTCAACACCGTAGGCTCCCTGCTGGGCATGGGTGCCATGCAGTTCTTCGCCCCCATTCTTGCCCGCTCCTTTGAGGGGGGCTATTCCTCCGCAGCCTTTTTCCGGGCGCTGGCTCCTGTGGGCATTGCGATCTCCATCGCCCTGACCGTGCTGGCGATTATCGGCATCTGGGAGAAGGATCAGCCCAAATACTTCGGCATCGGCGGCGACAAGGCGGAGAAGGTCAAAATCAGCGAATATCTGGAGATTATCAAAAACAACAACCCCATGCAGCGCCTGATGGTGGCAGGAGCCGGGTGCAAGCTGGCGCTGTCCATTGCCACGAATACCACGGTTTTGTGTATGCTCTACGGCTGTATGATGGGCAACTATGACGGGCTTTACCTGCCTATGATGGTGCTGGGCTATGTCTGCTCCGCTCCCTTCTTTGTCCTCACCGTGCGCACCTCCCAGAAGCACGGACAGAAGGCATCCCTTCTGCGGTATGTGTCCGTGGCGCTGATCTGCTATGTGGGCGTGCTGGCGCTGCTGCTGCTGTGGAATCCCGACAACCCCGCCATGCACCTGAGCTTCTTCGGAGAGCATGGTCTGAGCTTGAATTTGTACACGATCTTGTTTATAATCTTCTTCGGTGTGGGCTACGGTGCCTATTACGCAACGGCGGATATGCCCATTCCCATGGTGGCGGACTGCTCCGACTATGAGACCTACCGCTCCGGCAAGTATATCCCCGGCATTATGGGAACCCTGTTCTCTCTGGTGGATAAGCTGGTGTCCTCCCTCTCCGCTACGGTGGTGGGAATCTCCGTGAGCCTCATCGGGCTGGACATCCTGCCCACACAGTATGACCCCTATACCCCCGGCATGAACGTGGTAGTGATCGTGCTGTTTTGCATCATCCCCATGGTGGCGTGGTCTGCGACGCTGCTGGCCATGCGCAACTACGCCCTGACCGGCGAGAAGATGAACGAGATTCAGGCCGTCAACCATGCCCGCCGTACTGCCATTGCAGGCGGTATGACCATGGAAGAGGCCATGCGTACCATTCAGACGGTGGAGGACATCCCCGCCCAATCCAATACCTGAGAGTTGAAAGGAGTTGACCTGCGATGAAAATGGGCTGGCGCTGGTACGGTGAGGGCAATGACCCCATCACCCTGCAGGACATCAGGCAGATTCCCGGCGTGGAGAGTATTGTCTGGGCGCTGCACCACAAGATGCCCGGCGAGATCTGGGAGGAAGCAGAAATCAAAGAGGTGGTAGACCAGATTCACGCCTATGGCTTTGACGCTGAGGTGGTGGAATCCGTCAACGTCCACGACGACATCAAGATCGGCCTGCCCACACGGGATGCTCTGATTGAGAACTACAAGACCTGTATCCGCAATCTGGGCAAGTTCGGCGTGAAGGTGATCTGCTACAACTTCATGCCCATCTTTGACTGGACGAGAACCGACCTGTTCCACCCGGTGGGGGACGGCTCCACCGCCCTGTTCTATCAGAAGGACATGATTCAGGACGACTACAAGGCCATGGCGGAGTACATCCTGAACTTCACCGAGAAGTATAACATGACCTTCCCCGGCTGGGAGCCGGAGCGTATGGCCAAGCTGGACGAGCTGTTCAAGGCCTATGCCCCGGTCACCAAGGATATGCTTTGGGACAACCTGAAGTATTTTCTGGAGGCCATTATGCCCACCTGTGAAGAGGCGGGGATCAAAATGGCCATTCACATGGATGACCCCCCATGGGACATCTTCGGTCTGCCCCGGCTGATGGTGGACGAGGCCGCCTGCGACAAGCTGCTGAAAATGGTAGACCATCCCTGCAACTGCCTCACCCTCTGCACCGGCAGCCTGAACGCCAACCCGGCAAACAACTGCGCCGACATCATCCGCAAGCACTGTGACCGCATTGCCTTCGGCCATGTGCGCAACATCCACCACTTCCCCAACGGCGACTTCTCCGAGGCCGCCCACCGGGACTGCTGCGGCGAGACAGGGATTATTGAAGTGCTGAGAGCCTATCACGACTGCGGCTTTGAGGGGTATCTCCGCCCCGACCATGGCCGTCAGCTCTGGGAGGAAGGCCCCGGCAATTGCCGTCCCGGCTATGGCAAGTATGACCGGGCGCTGGGCATTCAGTATATGATGGGCGTCTGGGATCTGTTGGAGCGTCTGGACGGAAAAGCCTGAGAACCATTTGACTGTATCATTTGAAAGGAAGTCTTTAACATGATGAATCTGCCTTTGAACATTGATTTTTCCGGAAAAGTAGTGGTAGTCACCGGCGCCGGCGGCGTGCTGTGCGGCGATATGGCACGGGCATTTGCACAGGCAGGCGCAAAGGTTGCTGCGCTTGACCTGAACGAGGATGCGGTGAAGAAGCTGGCTGACGAGTGCAAGGCCGAGGGTTATATCTGCGAGGGCTACAAGGCCAACGTGCTGGAGCCGGAGGCGCTGGCCGCCGTGCATGAGAAGGTGCTGACTGACCTTGGCCCCTGCGACATTCTCATCAACGGCGCCGGCGGCAACAATCCCCGTGCCACCACCGACAACGAATATCAGCACGAGGCGCAGGAGGGTCAGAAGACCTTCTTCGATCTGGACGCAGGCGGCGTGGACTTCGTGTTCAAGCTGAACTTCCAGGGCACCCTGCTGCCCACTCAGGCCTTTGCAAAGGATATGGTGGAGCGCAAGAGCGGCTGCATTCTCAACATCTCCTCCATGAATGCCTACACCCCCCTGACCAAGATTCCTGCCTACTCCGCCGCCAAGGCCGGTATCTCCAACTTCACCCAGTGGCTGGCCACCCACTTTGCCGGAACCGGCATCCGCTGCAACGCCATTGCCCCCGGCTTCCTTGTCTCCAACCAGAACCGCGCCCTGCTGTTCAACCCGGACGGCACCCCCACCAAGCGCTCTGACAAAATCCTCCGCAACACCCCCATGAATCGCTTCGTGGACTCTGCCGAGCTGCTGGGCGGCGTGTTCTTCCTGTGCGACGACAAGGCTGCCAGCGCCATCACCGGCGTGGTGCTGCCCATCGACGCAGGCTTTGCCGCTTACTCCGGCGTGTAATCTCCCCCGTCACGAAAGGGTTTGATACCAGTCCCTCTATGTATGCCCTTTGGGCAGATGCCTCCCCCTTGGGGGGAGGCAAGAAGAAATGCGTATTTTCAGCACTTTGCGTTGAAAATACGCATTCTTTTTCCCCCTTCCCAAAGGGGCGGGCTTGGGGCAAGCGGAGAAAGACTGGAACAAAGCCTTCCCCTCCGGCAAATGGGGGATGAGGGGGTTCTTCCTCCGGCCTCTCTTTTGGGACAAGTCGTGTTCCGCCCCACAAAAAACCAAAAAGTGTGACGTACGTCACAGACTGAAAGCCGGGAATGGGATACAATAGATAAGGAGAATAAGCTAATGTGGGGGCATGTCTCATTGCCCCGGAGAAAGGAGAGGAGCAGGATGAAGCAATCCGGCAAGCCGGACTATTCATGGCTTGGAAGAGACGTGCTGAGGTGGGTGATTGCGGCGGCTGTCTCCGTGGCGATGATTTTCGGCGTGAATGCGCTGAGAGACTCCGCCGGACAGGCCACCTTCACCGGCACGGTCAAAGGTGAAAGCGCAGACGGGGATACCACCGGCGCAGCCCAGATTTCCTACCGGCAGGTGGAAGCGCCTGCACCGGAGGGCGCAAACGATGTGGTGACCTCCGCCCAGTGGGCAGAGCTGTTCCCGGAGATTGCAGAGAGCTACAATATGACCTCTGAAAACGAGTACAGCGTGGACTATCTGGAGCAGGATTCCTATCTGGTCAATCTGTACGAGGGCTATGGCTTTGCAAAGGAGTACAACGCCGCAAGAGGCCATGCCTACTGTCTGGAGGATGTGAACGCCATTGCCCGTCCCCATCCCCTTGCCAACTGCCTGACCTGTAAGACAGCGGACTTCACCGCCATGGTGAACAAGCTGGGGGCAGAGACGGCCTATGCCCTTGACTTTGAAGAGGTCTTTCCCCAGATGACGGAGAACGTGGGCTGCTATACCTGCCACGAGAATCAGGTGGGGGACAACGGCAAGCTGGTGGTCACCCATGACTACATCATCAACCAGCTTGGCAGCAATATGGACAGCATGGACCCGGTGGTTCTCTCCTGCGGACAGTGCCATATTGAATACTACTTCAAGCCCGACGACTCCCACGCAACAACTGTTCCCTACCACGCTGTAGAGGAGATGAGCCCGGACGCCATTCTGGAGTACTATGACGCCATGGACTTTGCAGACTGGACGCAGGAGAGCACCGGCGCCAGACTGCTCAAGGCGCAGCATCCTGAGATGGAGACCTTCCTTGGGGAGGGCAGCGTCCATGCGGGAATGGGTCTCAACTGTGCCGACTGCCACATGGAGGTCGTCACCAACGACGAGGGCTATACCTACACCAACCACGCCTTTGTCAGCCCCATTGAGAGCGAGAACATTATGAGCAATGTGTGCGCCGCCTGCCACAAGGATACGGATCTGGTGGCAAAGGTACACGACCTGCAGGCGGAGATTACCGCACGGGAGACAGAGGTGGGCAACAAGCTCTCTGAGCTCAACGACAGGCTCACCGAGGCAGTGGCCTCCGGCAGCTACAGCGAGGGACAGCTTGACGAGCTGCGCCGGCTCTACCGTTCCGCCCAGTGGTACTTTGACTTTGACTATGTGGAGAACAGCGAGGGAGCCCATAACTCCAAGCTGGCAAACTACTGTCTGGATACATCCGAGCAATACATCCAACAGGCAAATGACCTGTTCTGATTGAACAGCTTCCCCAGCACTACATGAGGGTCGGGTTCCGACCCTCATTTTTCTGGAAGAGGTGATATAGAGGATATGAATAACTGGAAGAAGGCGGCAAAGGGGTTATTCTCCATGAAGACCGCTATCGTGATTCTGCTGGTGCTGATTGCGGCCTGCGTGGCGGGCAG
>CAJOOV010000208.1 GCA_905236265.1 uncultured Oscillospiraceae bacterium
AAGGCGGAGCGGATATGGGTGAGCAGGCGGTCAAGCTGGGGAGCGGTCAGGGTGGTGGGGGTGCCGCCGCCGATGTAGATGGAGCGGATAACGGCCCCCGCCTCCCGGAGCAGGGCGGCCACGGCATCGATCTCCCGGTCCAGCGCCGCCAAAAAGGGCTCCACCAGCTTCAGCGCCCGCTTCACATCCGCAGAGACAAAGGAGCAGTAGGCGCACCGGGTCGGGCAGAAGGGAATGCCCACATAGAGGGACAGCTCCTCCGGCTTCAGAGAGCGCTTCACGGCAAGCCCCGCCTGAGCGGACTCAATGGCCAGTGCGGTGCGCAGGGGGGAGACAAAGTATTCCTCCCGGAACCGCTTTGCCGTCTCCTCCTCACTCAGCCCCTCCTCCAGCGCCTTGGAGGCCAGCTTCGCGGGACGGATGCCGGTGAGTGCGCCCCAGTCCGGGCGCTTGGGCAGAAGCTGCACCGCCGCTTTATAGAAGGACTGCTTGATAATGCGCTGCAGCACCCGGTCATAGACCAGAAGATTATCCTTCTCCGGCGCAGGTGCGCTGGCGGTGCCGCTGACCACCAGACCGCCCCGGCTGATCTCCGTCTCCGCCACGAAGCACCCTTCTACCTTCGTCAGGCTGGAACGGCAGGCGTTGCCGCAGGCGGGGTCATAGGCACCGGGATAGGTGGGGCGCTCCTGGGGAAAGAGCACCAGCATAATCTGTTCCACAGCGTATTGATAGCTGTGTCCCTGTAAGGTCAGTTCCATGGCGGCTCCCTCAACGCTGCTGCATGGCGTGGCGGAGGTAGTAGTTGCCGCTGCGCTCCCGTTCCAGCGTGGAGAAGCCCCCGTGTCCGGGACAGACGGTGTAGTCCCCTTCCAGCTCCCCCAGCCGTTTCAGGGAGCGCCACATGGCCTGCTGGTCGCTGTTGCCGAAGTCCGTGCGCCCGCAGGAGCCGGCAAACAGGGTGTCTCCGGTGAACAGCACCCGGTCAACCCGGAAGGTCAGCCCGCCGCCGGTATGCCCCGGCGTTTCCAGCACCTCAATGGTGAGACTGCCCAGAGTGAGGGTGTCCCCCTCGCCCACAAAGACCGCCTCCTCCAGCTCTCCCAGCCCTTCGCCGTCGGAGCCGGTGTGGAACCGGGTGGGGGAGCAGGGATAGTCCTTCCGGCTCATGTACACGGGAATGGAGCCGGAGCGTGCCAGAAAATCCCGCACGCCGTTGACATGGTCAAAGTGCCCGTGGGTGAGGAGGATCATGGCGGGGGTATAGCCGTCCTGACAGAGCTGGCGGTACAGCGCCTCCCCGGCGTCGCCGGGGTCGATGACGGCGGCCAGCTTTGCTGCCTCATCTCCCAGAAAATAGCAGTTGGTCTCCACGGGGCCCACGTTAAACGCTTTCAGATACATCACGGCATCACTCCATTACAGCTCAAATTCCCGTTCAGCGCCTGGGGATAAGCGCATGCGCTCTTCCATGAGGCGGCTGGCAAAAAATACCTTGTTTCGTCTTTGGGCGCAATCGGCGAGAGCGCCCAGTGTCTCCCTGTCCGGCGAGGTCAGGGAGAGCAGCACCTCCAGCCCCTCCCTGTCGTCCCCGTCCATGAGCTGCTCCAGCGCCGTTTCCATGTGGGCGGAGAGATGGGCGAGATAGCGCTGACGCCCTCTGTTCAGCCGGTAGGGCCAGCGCAGACGGAACAGGGCGATGCGGACGGTGTCCGCCACATCGTCCTGCAAAAGGGCGGTCTCAAAATAATCCTCGTACAGGTCAAAGTCAATGTCCCGGCTGGAAAAGCACTCCCGGTAGAGCTGCCCTGCCCCATAGGTGATGGTGCGCCAGACACGGGGGGCGGTGACGCTCTCATACTCATAGGAGAAGCCGGGGAGGAAGAAACGGGCAAGCCCATCGGGAAAGCGCACGGTGAGCTCCAGCGGGTTTTGCAGGTCGGACAGCACCACGCTGAGATTGATGCCCGAGGGCACACTGAGCCGGGACAGGGCTTCGCAGTTCATAAACAGCCCCTCTCCCACAAAGCCTGCGCCATCCGGCAGCACCACGTCCTCCAGCGTGCGGCAGTTGTAGAAGCAGTGTCCCCCCAGAGAGCGCAGGGCGGGGGGCAGGGTGATGCGGCGAAGCTGCCTGCACTGGGCGAAGGCATAGTCCGGCAGCGCCTCCAGTGCCGCAGGCAGGGCGATCTGCTCCAGACCGCTCCCCTCAAAGACCCGCTGCCCCAGACGGCGCAGCTCTGGGGGCAGGGCGAGATGCTTCAGGTCAACGCACCGGGCAAAGGCACGCTCACCAATGGACTGTATGCCCTCCGGGAGGGTGAGGCGACTAAGGCTCCCCGGCGTTCGCTCCACCGGGGGCAGGGCGTGGCCGGGGACAGGGAAGAACCCCTCTCCCTCCGGGCAGGAGCCTTGTGCAAAGCAGTCTGCGCCAATGGCGGTGACCGTGCGGCCCTCGATGCTCCGGGGCAGAGTCAGAGGTGCGCCGTCCCCGGTGCAGCGGAGAATCTCTGCCGCCTCGTCCTGCAATTGATAGTAGATTGCCCAGCCCATTGGAGCCACCTGTCCTTCTAAGAATATGACACTTTATTATACCTGATTCCGATACTTTTGACAAGTATTTTTTGAAAGAACAGATCTCCCCGGACAACCCATCCGGGGAGATCTGTAAAAGGGACTATAGCGGCAGGAAAAAGCCCGGCAGTCCCCAGAGAATGCCTGCTATCCCTCCGGCGATCACGTCTCTGGGGAAATGCACCCCCAGAATCACCCGGCACCATGCCAGCACCACGCCGCAGCACAGCAGCACCCACCCCAGCGGCGCACACAGCCGCAGCAGGGTCATGGCGATGACGAAGATGGAGAACACATGGCGGCTGGGAAAGCTCTGGCCATGCTTGCCCTTCTCCATCAGGGGTACGATGTCCAGCGCCTCATAGGGGCGGGGGGCATTGAAGCGCCTGCGAAAGAGGCTCACCAGCAGAAAGCCGCTGCCCGGCAGGGCGATGCAGCCCCACAGCCGGGCATCTGCCCTCGCCAGCAGCCAGAGCAGGCTCAGGGGATAGCAGAGAAAGCAGAGGAGGGTGAGCGTCCGGTTCACTGCCCGCACGGCCCCTGCCCTGCCCGGCGTGCGAAAGGGGGCAGACCAGCGGTTGTAATCCCCGGCGGTCATAGGATGTCCAGTCCGGAGAGCAGGCGGCGCACCATATCAAAGCCGTGGAGCACGGCGCTGTTCCGGTTCCGGTCACGGGCAGAGCCCAGATGCAGCTCCTTCACCCAGACCCTGTCTCCTCTGGCAAGGCCAATATACACCAGCCCCACCGGCTTGCCCTCGTCCGGGTCGGGACCTGCCACGCCGGTGAAGGACAGGCCGATGTCGCTTCCCGTACAGCGGCACACGCCCTTTGCCAGCTCCTGAGCGGTTTGGGAGGACACGGCGCCAAAGCTGTCCAGCGTCTGCTGCGCTACCCCCAGTACATCCCGCTTCACCTGATCGGTATAGCACACCACGCCTCCCCGGAACACCTGAGAAGCGCCGGGGAGATCGGTAATCCGCTGGGCGGCAAGCCCTCCGGTACAGCTCTCCGCCGTGGCAAGGGTCAGCCCCTGCTCCCGGAGCAGGGTGGAGATGCGGGCATGGAGAGAGGGTACGTCCACACCGTAGACCAGATCCCCAAACTCCCGGCGAAGCTGCGCCTCCACCGGCTCCAGCATGGCCTGTGCCTGCTGCAGGGTGGGCGCTTTGGCGGTGATGCGCACCTCGCACTCCCCCTCCTTGGCATAGGGTGCCATGGTGGGGTTGGTCATGGATTCCATCTGCTGCCGAAGCCTTGCCTCCATGGCGCTCTCTCCGATGCCGAAGAGCTTCACCGTCCGGGAGGCGATGACTCCGTCGCTCATCCCCTTCAGATAGGGAACCACCCGGTGCTCCAGCATGGCCCGGCACTCTCTGGGAGGGCCGGGGAGCATGATGACGGTCACACCGTCCGCCTGAAAGGCGCAGCCGGGGGCGGTGCCCCAGTCGTTGTCCAGCACGGTGCAGCCCTCCGGGAGCATTGCCTGCTGATAGTTGTTCTCTGTGATGGTGCGGTGGGGCAGGAACGCCTTAAAATACGCCTCCATGCGCCGGGCGCTGGGCGCATGAAAGACCAGCTTTTTCCCGAAGGCCTCCGCCAGCACCTGCTTGGTGAGATCGTCGCAGGTGGGGCCGAGCCCGCCGGTGGTGATGATGATGTCCGCACGCTGCTTTGCCACCTCCACGGCGGCCTTCACCCGCTGGGGGTTGTCTCCCACCACGGTGTGGTAATAGACGTTAATGCCCAGAGCAGAGAGGGTCTGGGAGATCATCTGGGCGTCGGAGTTGACGATATTGCCCAGAAGCAGCTCGGTGCCTACGGCAATCAGTTCAGCGGTATGAGTCATGGCTCTGCCCCCTCACATTGCGCCGGGACGGATACGAACGACCTCTGCGTTCAGCACCGCCTCCCGGCACATTGCCTCATAGTCGTAGCCCTCCTCAATCTCCAGCATCTCGCTGAGTACAGGGCGGGTTTTGGGGTGACGGGGGGTGAAGACGGTGCAGCAGTCCTCATAGGGGAGGATAGAGGTCTCAAAGGTGCCGATTTTCCGGGCAATGCGCACAATTTCCTCCTTGTCCATGCCAATCACCGGACGAAACACCGGCAGATCGCACACCGCCCCGGTGACCAGCATGGCATCCATGGTCTGGCTGGCCACCTGCCCCAGACTCTCCCCGGTGACGAGGGCGTGGGCATCGGTCTCTTTGGCGATCATCTGGGCAATGCGCATCATGTAGCGGCGCATGGCGATGGTGAAATAGGGCTCCGGGCAGTTGCGGCGCAGATCCTCCTGAATTTTCGTAAAGGGAACCACATACACGTTGCACCTCCCGGTGTAGGGGCTGACCAGCCGTGCCAGCTCCAGCACCTTTTCCTTTGCCTCCATGGAGGTATAGGGATAGGAGAAGAAATGCACCATATCCAGCGCCAGTCCCCGCTTTGCCATCATGTAGCAGGCCACCGGGGAGTCCAGACCGCCGGAGAGCAGCGCCACCGCCTTGCCCCCGGAGCCCACGGGAAGCCCTCCGGCCCCCGGCTCCGGGTTGGCGTGGACATAGCCTGCGAAGTCCCGCACCTCCAGATAAACCGTCAGCTCCGGGTGGTGGACATCCACGGCGAGGTGGGGGTATGCCTCCGCCAGAAGCCCGCCCACATACTGGCTGAGCTGGATAGAGGTCATGGGGAAGGACTTGTCCGAGCGGCGGGACTCCACCTTAAAGGACTTCGCTGCCAGAAGCCTGTCATTGAGATAGCTCTTTGCCGTCTCTACAAAGGCATCCTTATCCTTGGCGCAGGAGCGGGCACGGGACAGGCCGGAAAAGCCGAACACCTGCTTCAGTCCCTCCCATGCCCCGTCCAAATCACATTCATCGTTCATAGGCTCCACATAGACGGTGGACTGCCGGGAATAGGCACGGAACTTGCCGTAGGGGTGGAGCCTGCGCTGGAGATTGCCCATGAGCCGCTGTTCAAAGCTCTTCCGGTTCAGACCCTTCAGGACAATTTCTCCCATTTTCAGCAGGAACATCTCCTGCGCCGGGAGGGGTGTTTTCTCTGTCATCATATCATCGCTTCTCCTTCTCTGTCATCCGTTGTAGCGCGGGGTTCTGTGGCGCAGGGCGTTGCGCTTTGCCTGCTTTGCCGCAAGCCGGGCGGTCAGCTCCGGGGGAAAGGGCGGCTCCAAAGGCATCTGCACCAGACGCTGGTAGCGGCCAAAGAGGTATTCGGCAAAGTCCTCCCGCTCTCTGCTGGCCTGACGGCGGAGGAACGCCACGTCCAAATCCCAGATTCGCACTCGGTCCAGCCCGTCGGCATCCTTCAGCAGGTGGGCAAGGCGCAGGCATCGCTGCCAGTCGGCGGGATGGTAGCCCCGCAGGGTTTCCTCCAGCTCCTCGTCCGGGCGGGAGTGGGCATCCACCGCCGCCATCATCATTTTCAGCGCCTCTCCTGTCCGAGCGGTGAGGGCACCCAGACGCAGGGCGGAGCGGCTGCCGTGGAGATAGTCCATGCTGTCGCTGATGCGCCCCACATCGTGATAGGCGCAGCATTCCAGCAGCAGGGCGGTGTCCGTCTCATCCAGAGCGTCCTCCATGGCACAAAAGGCGCCGTGAAGCATGGTGCGCTCAATGTGACCCGGCCCATGCACCCGGCTGTCAAACAGCGCCTCCCGGTTCAGACTGCGCAGCTTTTCCAGAAACAGGGGCCAGAACGCCCACGCCTGTAAACGGTCCATGAGAGGCTGAAAGTCCTCCCAGCGGTTTTCCTCAATGAGCTGCAGAAGCGGCGAGGTCACAGCAATCACCCTTTCTGTATACACATACAGGCTCAGTATACCACAGCAGACGGCAGGAAAAAAGGGGTCTTTGCCCCGGCGGAGACAAAAGTCGGGGAGAGAGGGCGGCACAGGCGCTGTGTATTCTTGACTTCTCCCCCTGTTTCCCATACAATAACAGTACAGATGAGAAATATAGGGGGAATACCCGTGAAGAGAGAGAGACTGACCGCCCTGCTGCTGGCGCTTGTGCTGGCACTGAGCCTTGCCGCCTGCGCACAGCAGGCAAACTATACCACAGACAAGCTGAATGTCTGGATCTGGGACGAGAGCCAGCGTCAGACGCTGGAGGAACTGGCCGCACCTTGGGCGCAGAAGAGCCGGATAGAGGTGGTGATCTCCGTCAGGGATGAGGAGAGCTACTGGGAGGAGGTGTCCGGGGGTCTGATGCCTGACCTGATGTGGGTGGACGACGCCCATCTGGGGGAGCTGGCGGAGAAGGGAGCGCTGCTGCAGCTGGACGAGCAGGTGAAGAGCAGCCGGAAGCTGGCGCTGAAGGAGTTTCCTCAGGCGGCGAGGGACGCACTGACCCTGAACGGCCATACCTATGCCGTTCCCATGAGCACGCAGACGTGGGCGCTTTGGTACAACCGTGCCATGTTTGACAGTATTCAGCACAGCTACCCCGACGAGACATGGACATGGGAGCAGGTGCGCTCTGCGGCGCAGGAGCTGACGGACCGTGCCGGCGGACACTATGGAATCGTGATTCCCTGTGCAGAGCCTTCGGCATGGTATCAGATGATCTATGCCTACGGGGGAAGTGTTGTTGCTGCGGATGAAAACGGGGCGCAGGTCTCCGGCTGGCAGGACGGGGGAACCGTCAAGGCCATGAACACCCTCAGCGGCATGATTGTCGAGTCCATGCCCAGCCAGATTGCCATGGACGAGCTGGGAGCGGCGAGGCTGTTTGCTGAGGGGGATGCGGGGATGATTCTGCAAAGCCGTTGGCAGGCGCAGGAGCTGCTCAAAAACAGCGGCTCGGGGCAGTGGGCCTGCACGCTGCTGCCCTATGAGGATCTGGACGGCAGCGGCGAGTGCGGCGAGGGAGAGCGCATCTGCCTGACGGAGGCAGTGGGATGGGCGGTATCTGCCCGCAGTACGGATACAAATGCCGCCTTTGAGCTGCTGGAGGTGCTGGGGGGCAGCGCCGCCCGCAAGACCCTGAACCCGGAGCCGCCCACCGGGGAGGACGGGGAGGCGGTGGAGACCCCGCTGACGCCCTATGACCGGATGGAGCAGGAGGCGGTTCTGGTGAGCCGTCCCAGACAGCTCCCCGGAGAGAGCTGGGAGGATTATGCAGTGAATACCACGATGTATACCGCATGGAACGACCCCTCCCGGATGTCCGCCATGCTGACGGTGCAGCACAGGTTTACCCAGTCTGAGCTGCTGGACAGACAGCCCCCTGCGGCGGAGACCGAGACGGAAAGCTGACCGCCCTGACATACGCAAAGACAGCAAGCTCCCTCTGGCCGGATTGGACAGAGGGAGCTTTTGTGTGCCCCAGCGCCGCTGAGGTGCCGGACAGGAATCAGGCGCCGTGGGCGGGCTGGGCGGCGGCGGTGG
>CAJOOV010000209.1 GCA_905236265.1 uncultured Oscillospiraceae bacterium
AAGCCATCGAAGACGCGAAGAAAAACCTTGTGAAAGTTACCCTTCTCGGAAACACCATCCCCCACGAGGTGATCGGTGAGTTCTCTGCCGGACGTGTGCTGCTCAAGCCCGCTCCCGAAGGCACCGGCGTTATCGCCGGCGGCGCTGTGCGTGCTGTGATGGAGGCCGCAGGCATCCAGAACATCCGTACCAAGTGCCTGCGCAGCCGTAACCCCCAGAACGTGGTCGCTGCCACCTTCCAGGGACTGATGAGCCTGCGCACCCCCGAGGCTGTTGCCGCCACCCGTGGCAAGAGTGTTGACGAGCTGTAAGGAGGTCGGACGAAATGGCAAAGAAAATCACTCTGGTGAAAAGCCTGAACGGCCGTCTCCAGAAGCATAAGGATACCGCAGCCTCTCTGGGTCTGCGGAAGATCGGCGACACCACCGTGCAGCCTGACAATGCTCAGACCGCCGGAAAGCTCGCTCAAATCGGTTACCTGTGCAAGGTCACCGACGCTGAATAAGGAGGGATGCTGACATGAATATTCAGGACCTCGCTCCCGCACTGGGTTCCACCCATCCCGCCAAGCGGAAAGGACGCGGCCACGGCACCGGAAACGGCAAGACCGCAGGCCGGGGTCATAAGGGCCAGAAGGCCCGTTCCGGCGGCGGCGTTCGTATCGGCTTTGAGGGCGGCCAGATGCCTCTCTCCCGCCGTCTGCCCAAGCGCGGCTTTAACAACATCTTTGCAAAGCCTCTGGACGCAATCAACGTCTCTGCACTGGAGTGCTTCGAGAACGGCGCTACTGTTACCGTTCAGGACATCGTGAACGCCGGTCTGGTTGGCAAGTGCAGATACGGCGTGAAGATTCTGGGCAACGGGGAGCTGACCAAGAAGCTCACCGTTCAGGCAAATGCCTTCTCCGCTTCCGCTAAGGAGAAGATCGAAGCCGCAGGAGGAAAGGCTGAGGTGATCTAAGTGCTCGAGACTATTCGAAATGCGTGGAAGATTCAGGAGCTGCGTCAAAAGCTTTTGTTTGTGGCTTTTATTCTTCTGATTTTCCGTCTCGGCAACGCAATCCCCGTTCCCTTCATCAATACCGATGCACTGCAGAGCTACTTCACCGCAGCCTCCAGCAATATCCTCGGCATGATGAACGTGATGAGCGGCGGTGCGTTTGGGCAGGGTACCGTCTTTGCCCTCTCCATCCAGCCCTATATCAACGCATCCATTATCATCCAATTGCTCACCATCGCCATTCCCGCCCTTGAGTCTCTGGCCAAGGACGGCGGCGAGGAGGGCAAGCGCCAGATTGAGCGTATCACCCGCTACTCCACGCTGGCCATCGGCCTGCTGCAGGGTCTGGGCTACTATATGCTCCTTCGTGCCAACGACCTGCTCTCCACCAAGGAGATCTGGCCTGCCTTCGTCATCATTATGACCTTCACCGCAGGCAGCGTCTTCGTCATGTGGCTGGGCGAGCAGATCACGGAGTTCGGCATCGGCAACGGCATCTCCGTGCTGCTGTTCGCCGGCATCGTCTCCCGGTTCCCCAACGCCGTTTACTATATGTATGTGGGCGTTCGGAACCACCTCTCCGGCAATACCCCAGAGGGCTCCATTGACGTAGCCCCTTGGGCAATTCCCCTGATTCTCATCGGCACCCTGATCCTCGTGATCTTTGTGGTGTTCATCAACGGTGCTGAGCGCCGCATTCCCGTGCAGTACGCAAAGCGTGTGGTAGGCCGGAAGCAGTACGGCGGTCAGGCCAGCAAGATTCCCATGAAGGTGAATATGTCCGGCGTTCTGCCCATCATCTTCGCCCAGACCATCGCAACCATCCCTGCCACCATCGCCGCCTTCGTCCCCTCCATGCAGAACTCCGGTTTCATGAAGGTGTTTGACGCCAACGGCTTTGTGTATGCCGTGGTGTATGTGCTGCTGATTATCGGTTTCAGCTACTTCTACGCCACCATTCAGTTTAACCCCATCGAGGTTGCCAACAACCTGAAGAGTCAGGGCGGCTTCGTGCCGGGCTTCCGTCCCGGCCGTCCCACTGCTGACTTCCTCAGCCGTGTGCTCAACCGTGTGACCATGTTCGGCGCCATCTATCTGGGCATCATCGCCCTGCTCCCCATTATCACCGGCAACCTGATCGGAATGCGTGCCCTGTCCATCGGCGGCACCTCCGTGCTGATCGTGGTGTCCGTGGCACTGGAGATGCAGCAGGCGCTGGAGGCACAGATGGTCATGCGCACCTACAAGGGCTTCCTGAACTAATAGGAGGGAGATCATGATGAAACTGATTCTGTTAGGCGCACCCGGCGCAGGGAAGGGAACCCAGGCGGAGATCATCAGCAAAAAGCTGAATATCCCCACCATTTCCACCGGGAATATCCTCCGTGCGGCGGTGAAGAACCGCACGCCCATCGGCCTGAAGGCAAAGGAGTATATGGACGCCGGCGCTCTGGTGCCGGATGAGGTCATCATCGGCATTATCGTTGACCGCCTCAAGGAGCCTGACTGCGCCGGGGGCTATATTCTCGACGGCGTGCCCCGCACCC
>CAJOOV010000210.1 GCA_905236265.1 uncultured Oscillospiraceae bacterium
AGAGGAGTGCCTTCGGCATTTTATCCCACTCGCCCTGAAACGTGCCACAGGCACGTTTCCGAGACGGGCTCACTCAGGGAGGGGGCTATTGACAAAAAGGGTAAGGAATAGCAAAACCTTGCCGAAACCGTATCCCTGACACGATTTGCCAAAGCCTCCCTCTCTGAGGGAGGTGTCACCGCCATAGGCGGTGACGGAGGGAGTCCCCCCGAAGGGGCGAAGGAAGTAACCCCGCAGAGCGCCGTCAAATGAGCCAAAGATCAAATATCTCTTACCCTTACTTCAACCTCTGCCACTGCGCCACGGCAAGCTGGTCGCAGCGGTTGTTATAGGGGTTGCTGGCGTGTCCCTTCACCCAGTGCAGGCGCAGGGTGTGGTACTCGCTCAGCTCCAGCAGCCGCTCCCAGAGATCGGGATTCAGCGCAGGCTTTTTGTCGCTCTTCACCCAGCCCCGGCTGCGCCAGCTCTTTGCCCAGCCCTTTTCCAGAGCGTCCACCACATATTTGGAATCCGAGTACAGCTCCACCGTGCAGGGCTGGTTCAGCGCCTCCAGACCCCGGATGACCCCGGTGAGCTCCATACGGTTGTTGGTGGTATTGGCCTCGCCGCCGGAGAGCTCCTTTTCGTATGTGCCATAGATCAGAATGGCCGCCCAGCCGCCGGGGCCGGGGTTGCCGGAGCAGGCGCCGTCGGTGTAAAGTGTGACTGTTTTCATAGCTCCATCCTTTCCGGAGACGGGGGATAAAACCCCGGCTTGCATCATCCTGATCCAAGCCGGGGGCTGTGTGCTGCGGTTATTTTGCGTAATCCACCACTTTTGTCTCCCGGATCAGGTTCACCTTGATCTGTCCGGGATACTCCATGGTATCCTCAATCTGCTTGGCGATGGAGCGGGCGAGCACCACCATTTCGTCCTCACTCACCTGCTCAGGCTTCACCATAATGCGGATCTCACGGCCTGCCTGAATGGCGTATGCCTTATCCACGCCCTTGAAGCCGGAGGAAATCTCCTCCAGACGCTCCAGACGCTTGATATAGTTCTCCACGTTCTCCCGCCTTGCGCCGGGACGGGCGGCGGAGATGGCGTCGGCGGCCTGTACCAGACAGGCGACCACGGTCTGGGGTTCAATATCGTTGTGGTGGGCGGCGATGGCGTGGACGATCTGCTCGTTTTCCTTGTACCGGCGGGCGAGATCCACGCCGATCTGGACATGGGAGCCTTCAATCTCGTGGTCAACGCTCTTGCCGATGTCGTGGAGCAGTCCGGCACGCTTGGCCTGCATCACGTCTGCGCCGATCTCTGCGGCCAGGAGCCCGGCGATGTGGGAGACCTCGATACAGTGGTTGAGCACGTTCTGGCCGTAGCTGGTGCGGTAGTGCATCCGTCCCAGCAGGCGGATCAGCTCCGGGTGCAGGTTGTGGATGTTGGTCTCCAGAATCGCCCGTTCGCCCTCCGCCTTGATGATGGACTCCACCTCCCGCTTCGCCTTCTCCACCATCTCTTCGATTCTGGTGGGGTGGATTCTGCCGTCGGCAATGAGCCGCTCCAGCGCAATGCGGGTAATCTCCCGGCGCACCGGGTCAAAGCAGGAGATGGTGATTGCCTCCGGGGTGTCGTCAATAATCAGCTCCGCACCGGTGAGGGTTTCCAGTGTGCGGATATTGCGGCCTTCCCGGCCAATGATACGTCCCTTGATCTCGTCGTTGGGCAGGGGCACCACGGACACGGCAACCTCCGCCACCTGATCGGCGGCGCAGCGCTGGATGGCAAGGGCAATGGTGTTGCGGGCGTAGGTGTCCGCCTCCTCCTTGAACTTTGCCTTAATCTCCTTGATGCGCATGGCCTCCTCGTGGGTGACATCGTCCTGCACCTGCTGGATGATGAAGCTCTTGGCCTCCTCGGCGGTGAAGCCGGAGATGCGCTCGAGCATATCCATCTGGCTGCGCTTGAGCGCCTCGGCCTCCTCGCGGGTCTTGTCTGCGGCGGCCAGCTTGTTTTGCAGCTTCTCTTCCTTCTTCTCCATCTGTTCCGTTTTCCGGTCCAGATTCTCCTCCTTGGACTGCAGCCGGCGCTCCTGCTTGGTCAGGTCGGCACGCTGCTCCTTTACTTCCTTTTCAAAGTCGTTGCGCTCCTGATGGATTTCCTCTCTGGCCTCCATCAGCGCCTCCCGCTGCTTTGTCTCCGCCTCCTTGATGGCGGCATTGACAATCCTTGTGGCCTCCTCCTCGGCGGAGCCGATCTCCCGCTCCGCTACCTGCTTGCGGTACTGAAAGCCCACGCCCACGCCCAGTGCGGCGGCGAGGACAATCAGGATAATGGCAATGAAAATCGGTATCATAATGAAATAGATACACCTCCCTGTCTCGTTTTCTGTGGTGGTATGAACCTGTTTTCGGTGAAATTGTGTCAGATACAGGCTTGTTTTGCCCCCTTTCACCCTGTAAACAGGAGAAAAAAGGAACGCCTGCCGGCATCTGTCCGGATGTGACCGGCGGTCAGTTTTGTGGCTTCCCGGCAAAAAGAGACAGACGACGGGGCAGAGCATGGACACTGCCCCCTGTGCCGCCTGCGGAAAAAACGTTGAAAAACAGCCCTCAACAAGACCGACCCGGAGGGGCGGACTCCCGTTTCTCAAAATAATCCAAATACATTTTACTTTTATTTTCTCCCCCTGTCAACAGCAATTTCCTCCGTCCCGGAGGGGCGGAGAGGGGGGAGTTCTGGAAAGGTTAGCACAAAGTAACCGGATAGACACAATTTACCGGGGTTTTCATCGTTTTTTTCTTGCTTTTTCCGGGAGAGTATTCTATACTTAACTATGTAAAAAATGAAACAAAAAAGTCCCCCTGACATGGAAGAGGCCTGTATCCTCTCAACTGAAAGCGGGAAACAGAACCAACTGGAAAGGGTGGATGAGATGACCGGATTGTTTGAAACCGATGTTCAGGCCATTAAAAACCATGTGCTGGCAGAGGTAGCGAAGCTCGCCTATGCGGACGAGCTGAGCGTGGAAAACGTGATGAAAATCCCCAAAGAGGTCTCTCCTGACGGGTCTAAGCCCACGATGCGGTGCTGCATCTATAAGGAGCGGGCGATTACGGAGGAGCGGATTCAGGTTGCCATGGGCAACAATATCAACGCAAAGAATGAGAACGCCATTGTGCAGGTGCTGCCCATTGCCTGCGACGAGTGCCCTGCCGACGGCATTAAGGTGACGGAGACCTGCCGGGGCTGTCTGGCTCACCGGTGCCTCAACGCCTGCCCCAAGGACGCAATCCGCTTTGACGAGAAGACCCGCCGGGCGGTGATTGACAAGACGAAGTGTATCGACTGCGGCCGCTGCGCCGAGGCCTGCTCCTACAACGCCATTGTGCGCCATGTGCGCCCCTGCGTGCGCGCCTGCGTCCCCGGAGCGCTCACCATCGACCGGGAGACCCAGAAGGCCACCATCAACGAGGACAAGTGCATTGCCTGCGGCCACTGCGTGTACCAGTGCCCCTTCGGCGCTGTGGTGGACAAGAGCTTCATCACCGACGTGATCCGCATGATCCGGGGCAGCGAGGGCAACAGCAAATACCACGTCTATGCCATCATCGCCCCCGCCATTGCCGCCCAGTATGACCATGTGAAGGGGGTCACGCTGGAGAAGGTGGTGACGGGCATTAAGGAGCTGGGCTTCCACGCCGCCATTGAAGCGGCATGGGGCGCTGACATGACCGCCTATCTGGAGTCCATGGAGCTGATGGAGAAGGCGCCGGAGCTGGGCTATCTCACCTCCTCCTGCTGTCCCGCCTTTGTCAACTACATCCACAAGAGCTTCCCCAAGGTGGTGCCCCACGTCTCCCACAACCTCTCCCCCATGGCACAGATCGGCAAGATCCTGAAGAAGATGGACCCCGGCTGCAAGTGCGTGTTTGTGGGTCCCTGCATCGCCAAGAAAACGGAGATCCAGCGGGAGGGCGTGAAGGATATTATCGACTCTGTGATTACCTTCGAGGAGCTGCAGGCGCTGTTCACCGCAAAGGAGATCGAGCTGGACAAGCTGGAGCCTACGGCGCTGGACAACGCCTCCTACTTCGGACGCATCTTCGCCCGTACCGGCGGCGTGAGCGAGGCCGTGGCGCAGGCGTACAAGGAGCGTGGGGACGCGTTTGAGGCCAACCCCATGGTGTGCAACGGCATTGCCGAGTGCAAGACCGCCCTTATGCGGGCGCAGGTGGGCAAGCTGCCCAACAACTTTATCGAGGGCATGTGCTGTCCCAACGGCTGCATCGGCGGCCCGGCCTGCCTGAACCATCTGCCCAAGGATGCGGCGGAGATCACCAAGTACGGCAAGACCGCCGCAGAGCAGACCAT
>CAJOOV010000211.1 GCA_905236265.1 uncultured Oscillospiraceae bacterium
AACTTTGGCGGCGGCGCAGGCGGCGGCTACGGATTTGACGGGGACATTGATCTGGGAGATATTTTCAACTCCTTCTTCGGCGGCGGCTTCAGCGGAGGCTTCGGCGGCTCCGCCCGGCGCAACGGCCCCCAGAAGGGGCAGACCCTCCACACCTCCGTGCGCCTCACCTTTGAGGAGGCGGCCTTCGGTTGTGAGAAGGAGGTGCCTGTGTCCCGTGTAGAGAACTGCCCGGACTGCAACGGCTCCGGCTGCGCAGACGGTTCCAGCCCCGACACCTGCCCCAATTGCCACGGCTCCGGCACCGTGCAGGTGCAGCAGCGCACCCCCTTCGGTGTGATGGCCTCCACCCAGACCTGCGGCCACTGCAACGGCACCGGCAAGATCATCAAGAACCCCTGCAAGACCTGCAAGGGCAAGGGGGCTGTGCGCCGGAACAAGCGGATTACCGTCAAGTTCCCTGCGGGCATCAACGACGGCCAGGCGGTCTCCCGTGCCGGTCAGGGGCACGCCGGACGCAACGGCGGGCCTGCCGGTGATCTGGTGGTGGGGGTGGAGATCATCCCCCACGCCCAGTTCGTCCGGGAGGGCAGCGATGTGCTGTATAAGCAGACCATCACCTTCCCTCAGGCAGCGCTGGGCGCCGAGGTGGAGATTCCCACCATTGACGGTAATGTGAAGTACACCATTCCCGCCGGAACTCAGCCCGGCTCCACCTTCCGTCTGAGAGGAAAGGGCATTCCCATCCTCCGGGGCTATGGCAGAGGTGACCAGTACGTCACTGTGAACGTGCAGGTGCCCACCAATATGACCAACACCCAGAAGGCGGCGCTGCGTGCCTTTGAGACGGCCATGGGCGACGTACCCGCCCAGCAGCACAGAGAGGGCGGCTTCTTCGGAAAGAAGAAGCGGTGACAGAGAGACGAAGGGCTCCCGGCTGATTGCCGGGAGCCCTTCTTTCTTCGCTGATGCTATAAGCCTGCGTCCTTTCCCGCAAAAACCCTCCCGGCTTTGCGCCGGGAGGGTTTTGATTATCTGCGCTTATTGAAAATGGCAAAGATGTCGTCGAAGGGGTCATCCTCCGCAGGGGCAGCCGCCGCAGGAGTGCTCTCCACCTGCACCTCCGCCGCCTCGGCGCTCTCGCCGCCGTTCTCCGCAGCGACCCGCTCAGCCGCCTGCGTGAAGGGAGCCTGTACAGCGGGTTGGTTGGCATCGTCAAAGCCGGTGGCAATCACAGTGACCCGGATCTCATCCTCAAGGCTCTCGTCGAAGGTTGCGCCGAAGATGATATTGGCGTCGGGGTTCGCCGCCTGCTGTACCAGATTGGCAGCGGTCTCCACCTCTTCCAGCCCGATGTCCATGGAGCCGGTGACATTCACCAGCACGCCCTTGGCGCCGTTGATGGAGGTCTCCAGCAGCGGAGAGGAGACAGCCAGACGAGCCGCCTCTTCCGCCTTGCCCTTGCCGGCGGCACGGCCTACACCCATGTGAGCCAGTCCTGCGTTCTTCATCACAGCGGTGACATCGGCAAAGTCCAGATTGATAAAGCCCACGTTCTTGATGAGATCGGAGATGGACTCCACCGCCTGACGCAGTACGTCATCGGCAATCTCGAAGGCGTTGGCAAAGGTAATCTTCTGGTCAGTGGCGTGCTTCAGACGGTCGTTGGGGATAATCACCAGAGAATCCACCCGTCCCATGAGCTGGGAAATGCCTGCCTCGGCCTGCTGCATCCTTCTGCGTCCCTCAAAGCCAAAGGGCTTGGTGACCACGCCCACGGTGAGGATACCCTGCTCCCGTGCCACCTCGGAGACGATGGGTGCGCCGCCGGTGCCGGTGCCGCCGCCCATGCCGCAGGTGACAAAGACCATGTCCGTCCCCTCCAGCGCCTTGGCGATCTGGCTGCGGGACTCTTCAGCGGCCTGCTTGCCCACCTCAGGATTTGCGCCTGCTCCCTTGCCCTGGGTCAGCTTCTCACCGATCTGGATTTTATAGGTGGCGCTGGATGCGTCCAATGCCTGTCTGTCCGTATTGACGGCGATAAAGTCCACGCCCTTCGTGCCGGAGAGCATCATCCGGTTTACCACGTTGGTGCCTGCGCCGCCCACGCCGATTACTTTGATATTGACTACCGATTCAGGTACCGGCTCAAATCCAATGGCCATGTTCATATCCTCCTGTGTAATTCCGGAGCACTCCGGGTCTGATTTATGCCAGCTCTCTCCACGAGAGACGGTGATTCTATTCTTTCCCCTGCAATAGGGAGACGAATCCGAACCTTTCAGGTCAGTTACCACCATTGTAAACCGATTTCCCTTTTCGGTCAATAGTCTCTCGTCGAATTCTGATTATTTTTCAGAAAAGCGGGGGAATTTCCTCCCCGCTAATCAATTGAGAGAACCGCCTCTCCCTCTCTCTTGGTCATATCCAGCGTGCCCGTATCCCCCTGAGACCAGTTTTCCGCAATGTAGCCCTGTTCCGCTGCCTCCAGCATTTTCAGGTCATAGAGAAAATCGTCGTTCAGACCCATCTTCACGGTGAGCCGGTCCTCATAGCGGATGGAGAGGGAGCTGGAGGAGCTCAGCTCCACCGCCTGCACCCTGTCCAGCAGCCCCTTCGTCTCCAGAGCGGAGAGGATGCCCCGAAGACCCTTGGCCTTCAGCGCTTCCTCCTCCTCCACCTGAAACAGCTTACCCACCTCCGGCTCAATCATGCGCAGCCCGGTGACGGCGGGATAACCCTCGTTGCTGTCAGTTTTTTCCAGCAGCTTTCCGTTGCTGTCGATATACCACACCGCACCGTCCAGCGTCACTGCCCCGGCCGGCTCCGTCTCCGTCACCTCGATGACCACCCTGTCCGGGGGCAGGGCACGGATACGCACCTTTTTCAGATAGGGCAGGCTTTCCTCCAGCCGTCTCTCGATCTCATGGCGGGGGATACGCACCAGATTGTCCCCGTCCTGAATCCCGGATGCCTCCAAAAGGGCATCGTCGGAATAGCGTCCGTTTCCCGTCACCTCAAACTGATGCACCTTGAAAAACACCATGGAACCCGCAGACACCGCTGCCACAATCAGCAGCATGGACAGGGCGATATAGAGATGAAACAGCCTGCCGCTCCTTCTGCTGCGGGGCTGATGTTTCCGCTGAGTTGCCATGACGGTCTGCTCCTTTGCAAGCCTCTGTCCGTCTCTTCGTCAGGGAGAGACGGAATCTGTTGTGCGTCGTACCTCTGCGCCCAGCTCCCTGAGCCGGGCGGCAATGTCCTCATAACCCCGGTCAATGTGCCGCAGTCCGGTGATGCGGCTCTCTCCCTGTGCGGCCAGCGCCGCCACGGTCAGCGCCGCCCCGCCCCGCAGGTCAGGTGCCTCCACCGCCGCAGCGGACAGGCAGGGCACACCCGTCACCACCGCAACCCTGCCCTCCACCCGGATCTGCGCCCCCATACGGGCCAGCTCCATGGTGTAGCGGTAGCGGTTTTCAAACATGGTCTCCACAAAGACGCTGCTCCCCTTTGCCCGACACAGTGCGGCCAGCACCGGCGGCTGTGCGTCCGTGGGAAAGCCGGGATAGGGCGCTGTGCGCACGGGAGAGACGCTTTTCAGCGCCCCCTCCGAGCGCAGCCACACCCGCTCCGCCTCCGTGCGGACACGGCACCCCGCCTGAACAAAGACCTCCGTGACGGGAAGGAGCTGCTCTCTGGGAACGCCCGTCAGCTCTACCTCTCCCCCGGCGCAGGCGGCGGCGGAGAGATAGGTGGCGGCGCAGATCCTGTCGGAGATCACCCGGTGCTCTCCCGTGTGCAGCGCCCTGCCCCCCTGAATGACCACAGTGGAGCTTCCCGCCCCGGAGACCCTGCCCCCGCAGGCGTTGAGAAACTGCTGTAAATCCCAGATTTCCGGCTCTCTGGCGGCATTGTAGATCACAGTGAGTCCCTCTGCGCCGCAGGCGGCCAGCATGGCATTCTCCGTTGCGCCTACACTGGGGATAGTCAGGGCGATCTCCCCGCCGTGGAGCCCTCTGCCCCGGCACCGCAGGCTCCCGCCCATCTCCCGAATCTCTGCGCCCAGACGGCGCAGGGCGGAGAGATGCAGGTCAATGGGTCTCGGCCCCAGCTCACAGCCTCCGGGCATACACACCCTCGCCTCTCCCGTGCGTGCCAGCAGGGCACCCATAAAGATGACGGACGAGCGCATCTCCCGCATCAGGCCTTCCGGTATGTCGCAGCGGTCCAGCGTGCTGGAATCCACAATCACAGTATGCCCCTCCCGCTGCACCCTGCAGCCCAAATGCCGCAGGATTTCCAGCGTGGCCTCCACATCTGTCAGCCGGGGGCAGTTATGTATAATGCTGACGCTTCCGGACAAAACCGCAGCGGCAAGGATGGGCAGTACACTGTTCTTTGCGCCGTGTACCTCCATGCTGCCCTCCAGACGCTTTCCGCCGGAGATCACCAACTGATTCATATTTGCGCCTCCCCATAGGTTTGTCTTATCCTATGAGAAAGCGTTTCTTTTTGTTAATGCAGCAGACCCTTCAGGGTGTCATAGATGCGCTCGTTGGCATCTACCACCGCAATGGAGGCCAGCTTTCTGCTCATCTCCTCCAGCCCCGCCGGGTCAAATGCCATCTTCATGACCTGCTCATAGAGCTTATCGCCGCTGCACTCCGGCTCCGGCATCAGCACCGCCGCCCCGTGGTCTGAGAGCACACGGGCGTTCTTCTCCTGATGGTTGGCGGTGACGTTGGGGCTGGGCACCAGAATGCTGGGCTTGGCGATCTCGGAGATCTCCGCAATGGTGGAGGCGCCTGCACGGCTCAGCACCACATCCGCCGCCGCCATGCACACCGGCATGTCGTAGATATACTCCCGCATGTCCACTCTGGGATAGTCCCGGAGCTGAATCCCCCGGCGCTGCAGCTCAGAGCGGACGCCATCGTAGTACCGCTGTCCCGCACCGTAGATATGGTGGAAGGGCTGTCCGTCCCTGATCTCCCGGAGGATGAAATCCACCATGTGCTGGTTCATCTTCAGCGCCCCCAGAGAGCCCCATGTGGTCAGCACCACAGGCCGGTCGTCCTGAATCCCCAGCAGCGCTCTGGCCTGACGCTTTGTGTTGTCAAAAAAGTCCCCCCGCACAGGGGTTCCGGTGACGATCACTCTGGAGGGGTCGGGATAGTGCTCCCGGCTCTCGGCAAAGCCCACCATCACAACGTCCACCCACTTTGCCAGCATCTTCGTGGTCAGGCCGGGGAAAGCGTTGGACTCGTGTACCGCCGTGGGAATATGCCGCCTTGCGGCGGCTCTCACCACCGGGTAGGAGGCATAGCCTCCGGTGCCCACCACCAGATCCGGGCGGAATTCGTCCAGAATCCCCTTCGCCTCCCCTCTGGAGCGCACCAGATTGACGGCGGTTTTTGCGTTGTGCCGTATCCCGTTGAGGCTCATGGAGCGGTAAAAGCTGGAGATATTCACCGTGCGGATGGGAAAGCCCTCTCTGGGCACCAGTTCCTCCTCCATGCCCCCCTTTGCTCCCACAAAGAGAACCTCCGCCCCGTCCCGCTGCCGGAACATGTTGGCAAGGGCGAGGCCAGGGTTGATATGTCCTGCGGTTCCCCCGCAGGTAAACAGTACCTTCATAGGCTCAGATCCTTTCAGGATAATCCTCCGGTGTCAAAAACGCACAGCGTCCTCCTCCGGGGCGCCATCAGCCCTCTGTCTCCCGGTGTCTGGGACCTTCAATCTGACGGGACACCGCCAGAACCAGCCCCATCTCTGCCATCTGAATCACCAGAGCGGTGCCGCCGTAGCTGAAAAAGGGCAGGGAAATGCCGGTAGAGGGAAGCAGGTTCGTCACCACGGCGATGTTCAGCGCCACCTGCACCGCCATCAGGGTAATCACCCCCACCACCATCAGGGAGCCGAAGCGGTCTCTTGCGTGCAGCGCCAGCCAGTATCCCCGCAGCACCAGCAGGGCAAACAGCAGCACAATCACCGTGGAGCCGATGAAGCCCAGCTCCTCGCAGACAATGGCAAAGATGTAGTCGTTCATATTCTCCGGGAGGTACATGTACTTCTGACGGCTCAGGCCGAAGCCCAGCCCGGACACGCCCCCGGAGGAGACAGCGTAGAGGGACTGGATGATCTGGAAGCCCTTCCCCCGTGGGTCTGACCACGGGTCCTTCCACACGGAGAGACGGCCTGAGTTGTAGCCGGTGAACTGGATAAAGGCAAAGCCGCCGATGCCTGCCAGAGAGCCGCCCAGCACGAACCAGCCCCAGTGGACGCCGGCTGTAAACAGGATTGCGGCGGCGGCTACAAAGATCAGCAGCGTAGCGGACATGTGGGGCTCCAGCATCAGCAGTCCACCGATCAGCGCCAGCACCGCCACATAGGGCACCAGCTCTCCAAAGCCCGTCTTGGCGCTGACCCATTTCAGCACCCTGAGCCGGTAGGACATCCCTGTCTCCCCCCGCTTGCGCACAGGGCGGTGACGGCTGATCTCCTTCATGCGCACCTGCGCCACCCGGCGCTTGGAGAGCATGGAGGAGAAGTGGATGACAACGGCAATCTTGGCAATCTCCGAGGGCTGGAAGGTGGTAAAGCCCAGATTCAGCCAGCGCTTACAGCCGTTAAGGGTAATGGCAAGGGGTCTTGGCAGCACCTTCACCGCCACCAGCAGCAAAATGGCAATCATCAGCACAGGAACGCCCAGAATGCGCATGTGCTGGTAGTCAATGCGGGAGACCAGATACATCACCGCAATGCCCAAAGCGGCAAACACCGCCTGCCGCTTGAAATAGTACATGGGGTCATAGTGGGTCTTGGCGGACACGCTTGCCACATAGGAGGAGGCGGAGAAGAGCATCACCAGCCCTATCCCCAGCAGCAGCATAGTGAGCATGAGAAAGGGCAGGTCGATAGGACCCTGCGCCCACTGCTGTTCCCGTGTCAAATCCCGTTTGGTTCTCCACATGGCAGGCATTTTGAAAGTCTCCTTCCCCTTGTTTTAGTACCGCCCAATGACTCCCGCAAACGCCAGCAGGCAGCCAATCAGGGAAACCAGCGTAAACACCCGCACCACGCGCTCCTCGTTCCAGCCTCCCATCTCAAAGTGATGGTGCAGGGGCGCCATGCGGAAGATACGCTTGCCGTGGGTGGCCTTGAAGTAGGCTACCTGAATAATATCGCTCATGGTCTCGGCAATATACACCACGCCCATGAAGACCAGCGCCAGAGGAATATCCAGCCCGAAGGCCAGCCCTGCCACGGCGCCGCCCAGAAAGAGGGAGCCGGTGTCGCCCATAAAGACCTTTGCCGGGTGGCGGTTGTAGATCAGAAAGCCCCACAGCCCTCCGCTCACTGCGGCGGCAAAGACAGCCAGCTCGGTGCGGTGCCAGAGAATGGCAATGAGCATCATAAAGATGACCACAGGCTCCGTGACATTGGAGGCAAGTCCGTCCACGCCGTCGGTAATGTTCACGGCGTTTACCGTGCCCACAATGACAAAGGAGGCGAAGATCATATACAGCGACCATGGCACCTGAAGCGTGGTATTGAAAAAGGGCAGGTAGAGATCGCTGGTCAGATAGCCGGTATTGCGCAGCAGCAGGATTACCACAATGGCAGCGGCAAGCTGGAGCAGGAACTTCTGGGAGGCGGTCAGTCCCTCGTTCTGGTGGTGCTTCACCTTCATAAAGTCGTCAAAGAACCCGATGAGGCCATAGATGATGGCCAGCAGCAGGACAATCACCCCGCCGTAGCTGCCCTTTTGCAGCTCAGGCAGCCCTGCGGTGAACACTGCGGCGATGATGCCGCCGATAAACATGATGCCGCCCATGGTGGGCGTGCCCTCTTTATCCTTGTGCCAGATGGGTCCGATTTCCTTAATGCTCTGGCCTGCCTTCATCGCCCGCAGCCAGGGAATCACGACCCTCCCCAGCAGGGCAGTCACCGCAAAGGACACAAGCAGTGCCATCAGGACCCTTACGTTCAGTACTTCCACGTCTTCAGAACCTCCACGTCTTTCGTATACAGTGAGATGTCATATTGCAGTCGTTAAGCATAGCACATCCCGCTGCCATTTTCCAGTCCCTCACGGCAAAAACCTGCTGTATTATCCGCCGTTGCTGCCGCTGCTGTCAGTGAAAGTGACCTTAAACACATGTCCCCGGCGAACCATGGTGCCGGGAGAGACCTCCTGCCCGGTACACACAGAGGACTTGGTATAGTATCCGTTGGTGCTCTCCGCCCGCATGAAGATTCCCGCCTCGTTCATTATGTCCATCGCCTCCTTGGGCGACTTCCCGTACAGGTCAGGCATCTCCACCAGCTCAGAGGGCATCTCCTCCCCCATGTAGAGGATGACCGTACTGTTCTGGGGCACGCTGCGCCCCTCGTCCGGGAGCTGTCCCGTGACCGTATCCCCGGAGCCAACGGTGCGGTATTTCAGCTTTTTGTCGCTCAGGGTCTCCTTTGCCTGCTGTTCCGTCATGCCGTGGCAGTCAGGCATGGGGGTGAGGGAGCCGGTGAGCTCGCTGGAGGAGTAGCCCTTCTCATATCCCCGGTAGTCCAGAATTCTGGCAATCAGCTCTCCCGCCACCGGGGCAGCCATGGCGCCGCCGGAAATCACATCTCCCCGGTCGGTAATGGTGCTGGTGCCGTCCACGCTCTTTGGACGGTCGAACATGACCAGTGTGATAATGTCCGGGTCGTCTGCCGGGGCAAAGCCCACGAAGGAGACCCAGTATTCCCCCTTCACCAGCGTCTGGGCAGTACCGGTCTTGCCGCCGATGCGGTAGCCGGGCTGATAGGCATTGTTGCCGGTGTACTTGGACACCACCCCTTCCAGAATCTCCCGGCACCGGCGGCTGGTTTCCTCGCTGATGACCTGACGGGCCGGGCGTTCATCCGCCTGATAGACAATGCTCCCGGTGCTGTCGTTGATGCTCTGCACCACATGGGGGGTGTAGAGATAGCCCCCGTTCACCACTGCATTGAAGGCGGTAATCAGCTGAATGGGCGTCAGCTCGAAGCGCTGTCCGAAGGAGGCAGTGGCGAGCTGGGTAATGTGGAACTCGTCATAGGGCCAGACCTTGCCCACATTCTCATAGGGCAGGTCGATGCCGGTGGGGTCAAGAATGCCGAAGCGCTCCATGTACTCATAGAAGGTCTCCCTGCCCAGCTTCTGGCCGATGGAGATCAGCGCCGGGTTGCAGGAGTGTCCGATGGCCTCCGCCAGATTCTGATGTCCGTGGCCGCTGCGGTTGGAGCAGCGGATGGTCCATGTATCCACCTGTACGCTGCCGGAGCAGTCGAAGGTGCTGTTTTCGTTGATAACGCCCTCCTCCAGTCCCGCAGCCAGCACCAGCGCTTTAAAGGTGGAGCCGGGCTCGTAGGTGTCCGTGATGCACTTGTTCGTCCACTGCTTATAGATTGCGCTGGAATATGCCTGCTGATAGGCCTCGTCATAGGTCAAAACGGTGATCTCGTTTCCGTTCTCGTCCAGCAGGGGCTGGGAGATCTGGCCGGCAGAAGCCGTCTGCTCCTGCGTGGGCTGCTCCTGCGTGGGCTGCTCCTGTGTGGGCTGTTCGGACGCCTCTCCCGTCTGCTCCTGCTGCTCAGGCTGGGACAGCTCTGCCAGCGCCTTTTCCAGCGCCTGCTGATACTGCTTCTCCGAATCCTCCACCAGCTTCTTTGCCTGCTTCTCCACCTTGCTCAGCAGCGTCTCGTCCGTCACCTCGGTGTAGTTGTTCAGGTCAAAGGTGGGCATCTGAGCCATGCCCAGCATCCGCCCCGTCTTGCACTCCATCACCAGAATCACGCCGCCGTTTTGCGTCTCATACCGCTCGCAATACTGCTCCAGCGCACTCTGGCAGAAGGACTGGATGGTGGGGTCAAGGGTGAGGTGGAGATCGTTTCCGTCCTCCGGGTCATAGTAATCCTGAAAGAAGTTCATCAGATCCGTGCCCCTGCCGTTTTTGGCCGTCACCAGAAGTCCCGGCGTCCCGGCAAGCTGCGCCTCGTATTTCGATTCCAGACCATAGGCACCCCCCTTGTCGTTGGTGAAGCCGATGATCTGGGCGGCCATGTCCGCATTGGGATAGTAGCGCTTGGCGTTGGGCTGGAGATAGATACACCCGCCAATATCATAAGACTCGATGAGCTCGCGGATCTGCTCCTCCCTGTCCCGCTCCACCTTCTGTGCCAGACGCTTGTACTGGCTGTCCGTGTCGGCGCACTTCTCCCGCAGGGATGCGGCATCCAGACTCAGAATACTGCTCAGGTTGGAGACCACCACGTCCTCCACGTTCCAGTCATAGGGGGCGGTATCGTCCCCCTTCTTCTGCGCCGCCTCCCGCTTCTTGTCCAGCTCCTGCTGGGACTCCACGATGGCCTTGGGGGAGATCACCACGTCATAGACCGTGGAGCTGATGGCAAGCACATTGCCGTCTGCGTCATAAATCGTCCCCCGGTTGGCGGTGATGGGCATTTCGGAGGTCTGCTGCCTCACTGCCCGCTTCTCCAGCTCGTCGTGGCGCACGATCTGGAGCTGGTAGAGCTGCCAGATCAGGGGTGCAAAAATCACCAGCCCGAACAGGATCATTAAAACGATGGTACGGGTCAGCACCAGACGGTTGGCCTCCCTTGCCATTGCCCCGCTGTTTCGTTCTTGACTCACGGTTCATCCCTTCTTTGCTATGATAATGGGAAGAGTGTGCAGCCCTCCGGGGAGATGCTGCAAAAAAAGAGCGCAAGAAAAGAATCTGTTTTCTCACGCCCTTTTTCATTCTCTTTTGGCCCGGAACAATTCTTCTAATGGTGTATGCAAACCGGCTTACCGTTATGACCACAAGCCGAAGAGCAATGTCTTCAGGTGATCCACCAGCCCTTCCTCCTCAGGCCGGTAAACCACGGCGTTGTCCGGCTCGGAGAGATCCACATAGACCTTCTGATTGCCCTTGATCTCGCTCAGGTTGCTGCCGGATGCCTCAATGGCAGCCTCCAGCGCAGCCTTGTCAAAGATCTCCTCGTACTGTGCGCTCAGGCTCTTGCCCTCCTGCTCCAGCGCAGTGAGCTGATCTCTGGCCTCCACCGTCTGGGCGTAGATGCTGTTGAGGCGGCTGTACCCTGCGATAATCAGCACAAACATCACCGCCGCAATGGCAAGTCCCACCACAGGCAGCACGCTCAGAGCGTCCTGCTGGCGCAGGTTGACCCGGACACGGGTATGGATCTGCTGTCCGGAGCTTCGGCGGGGTCGTACCAGCGGTATCTCATGGAGCTGGGTGCCCCTCTCCCGCCGCTGGGGCGCAGCGCCACGGTATGTATCATATTGTCTTGCGGCCTGTGCCATTGGACAATCCTCTTTTCTTTCACGTTCTGCCCGGCGAACCCCGGCACTGCCGGACTCAGCAGCGCTGGCAGATGCGCAGCTTTGCGCTTCTGGCTCTGGGGTTCTCCCCCACCTCAGCCGGGGAGGGAAGAATCGGTTTTCTCGGCTTCAGCAAAACCTTCGGCTTTTTCCCGCAGGTACACACCGGAAACTCCGGCGGGCAGGTGCAGCCTCTTGCCGCCTGTGCCATTGCGGTTTTGACAATGCGATCCTCCAGCGAATGGAAGGAAATCACGCACAGCCGCCCTCCCGGAGAGAGCCGGTCAATGGCGGCATCCATCGCCTGCGCCACAGCGGTCAGCTCGTCGTTCACCGCAATCCGCAGCGCCTGAAACGTCCGCTTGGCCGGATGCTGCTTCTCCCGCAGCGCCTGGGCAGGCATGGCGGAGCGGATGACCTCCACCAGCTCCAGCGTGGTGCGGATCTCCTGCGCCTGTCTGCGGCGGCAAATGGCGGCGGCAATGCGCCCTGCATACCGCTCCTCGCCCCAGCGGCCTATAATCTCCCGCAGCTCCTCCTCCGTCCAGACATTGACCACCTCTGCGGCGGTCAGGCTCTGGCTCCGGTCCATGCGCATATCCAGCGGCGCATCCTGCATATAGGAAAAGCCCCGGCTGGCATCGTCAAGCTGGGGAGACGACACCCCCAGATCCAGCAGTATGCCGTCCACGGTGCCCACGCCCAGCGTGTCCAGAATCGACGGGAGATGGGAGAAGTTCCCATGCACCAGCGTCACCCGGTCAAGCAATGCGCCGAAGCGGGCAGGGGCGGCGTCCAGCGCAGCCTGATCCCGGTCAATGGCGATCAGCCTGCCCCCGTCCAGCCGTGCGGCAATCTCTCTGGCATGTCCTGCCCTGCCCAGCGTGCCGTCCACATAGATGCCCTCCGGTCTGATGTTCAGCCCGGAGATGCACTCTTGCAGCAGCACCGGCTGGTGGGAAAACTCTGCCATGAAGCGCCCAATCCTTTCAAAACCCTGTTCAGCTTTCATTTCATGTGATATAGTATAAAACGAAGCGGTTGGAATTGCAACCCCTTGTTACTAATTTTTTCGTAAACCACCCGATCCCTTCCAATATTGTCCTTCAAAAAGTCATCATTCAACCTATATACAGGATACAAAACGCACTTTTGTTCAGAAATAATCTTTCCTTATGTCTGTAACTTTTTTGTGTTATGTCACTTTGGCGCCTGTGCGGGAGAAAGATGATTTCATCGAAGGGGGTCAAAGGGTGTCCCCTGCTCCCCCTCCGGCAATCGAAAAACCGGCTTTGTCAGGCGGAAAACGACGGTTTTTTGACAAACGCAAGCCGACTTTGCCCTGCGGCAAAGCCGATTTTAGACTGCAGGCAAAGCCTCGCAGACAAAGTCCGTGGGACTTTGCCTGCGATTGGAAGCCGGAGGAATCCCTCCGAACCTCATCAGGGGAGCGGCGTTCAGCGTCCCGCCGTGGTCGTATTGTTCCGGCTGTCTGTGCCGGTGCGCATTCCGTCGGCAGCGGTGTCTGCCCCGTCAATCACCCCGTCTGCCATGCGCTCTGCGCCGTCCACAATGCCGTCTGTGACCTCACGGGCGGCGTCAGCGGTGCCGTCCACCACCTCTCTCATGCCGTTGGAGACGGAGCCGCTTTCCGTGGGGTTTGTCACCCGCTCCCCGTTTACCTCCCCGTCCTGTGCGGCACGGTAGCGGGCATCCGCTGCCATATCCTCGTCCGCTCTCCGGGCAGCGTCGTCCACTGCACGCTGGGTCTGGGCATCGGCGGCGGCATTGCTGCCTGTACCTGTGGAATTGTTCACCCCGTCATGCACCGTGGTATCCGTATCAGGGGTGGTTGCCACCGTCCGATCTGTCCGTCCGCCGCATGATGTGAGCGTCAGCGCCATGGCAAAAGCCAGAGCAGTGAGCCATCCTTTCATGTTTCTTCCTCCCTTGTCGTCCCGTCTGCAAAACCGTCTCGCACCGGCTCAGGCGGGCACCGAGTTTCCCGGCGGATGGTTTTCCGCCAGCGGTGATAGTTTGGGACGCTTCGTTCCCGGTTAAACCGGAAAAATGTGGAAATCTCAGGGCAGGCTTCTGTCCCCCACTGGGCTGAGTTCTGATTTTTTCTTTCTTTTTCTCCAACAGGACATGGTTTTCCCCTTTTTCCCTTGTCATTTCTCCCGAATTATGTTATGTTACCAAGTAGTAGGCAACCGATAGATGTATGAGGGCTTTGAGATGAATATGAAGATTGACGTAGTATTCTCCGATTTCGATGCAGACTATCTGGAGCGTGTCTGCGACCACTTCCAGACCTCCGCCAGAGTCCGTCCCGTAGGCTCCACCACGGAAATGGAACAGGTCATTCCCCTGCTGGAGCGCACCGGGGCACAGGTTCTGGTGACAAACATCCAGCTCTCAGGGGGCGACGGGCTGGAGCTTCTGCGCAGGCTGGGCAGCAGAAGGGATTTGGATGTGCGCATCGTAGTCTGCTCCCACTTCGCCAACCCCGCACTGGTCAGCCGCTGTGCAGAGCTGGGGGCGTGCAGCTATGTGGAGCGCCCCTGCCTGATGGAAATGCTGGAGGAGCATATCTGTCTGGCCGCCACCGGCATCGACCTGTCTTCCCGGCATGAGCACTATCTGACCCAGCGCACCGACCTGCTGCTGCGTTCCCTTGGCTTTACCCCCAACCAGCGCAGCTTCCACTACATCCGCTATGCCCTGTACCTCTGGCTGGAATCGGACTGCGACCAGCTCAGCGTCACCAAGCATATCTACCCTGCTGTCGCCGCCCGCTGCGGCACCACCCCCACGGCGGTAGAGCGCTGTATCCGTCACGGGATTGCAAAAATCTGGAATGCTCCCGCCTCCCCTCTGCGTTCCATGCTGTTCCCGCCCAATCACCTCCTCAACCGCCGTGCCCCCACCAACGCCCAGTTTCTCAGTGCGCTGGCCTTTTATCTGCGCAGAACCTGGGGCAGTGCAGCGCTGTGACAAAGGTATATCTCCGTTTTCCCAATACGCAGAACTCCCTGTCCGCTGTGCGGGCAGGGAGTTCTGACGTTAAGCAAAGCCTCGCAGAGGGGGCTGTCTCGCAACGATCTTTAAAATCGTTTTGAGACAGCCCCTTGTATTACGCATTCTGTTTTGTTGCTCCTGCCCCGGTGCAAGGCGGGCAGCCGCTTATCTCTGATAAACTGCGCTGATCTCCTGCTGGATCTCCTCTATCCGGGCCTGATACCCGGCAATAAGCTCCTCTGCCTGCGCTGTGATCTCTGCGTTGCGCTCCTCTTCTTCCCGTCGCAGCTCCAGAGCAGCCTCAAAGCCGGTCACAGTCAGGCTGTCTTCCTCCACATATGCCTCTATGTTGTCCATGCAGTTCACGAATGCCTTTTCCGCATATGCGCTGTCCCCATCCTCACTCAGCGAGACCTCAAAGGCACGGTTTTCCGCCTGCTCCACCACGGTACGGGTATCCCGGCGAACGCCGCTGTAATTCCAGGCAGAGATATCCAGATACCATGCCCCGTCTCCGGAATCGACATCCTCCTCGCCGTGGTGGATGAAGATGGAGAAGTCCTCTGCCTCCTCTGCTGCCTCCTGCGAAAACGTACCGTCGGGGAAAAAGAGCGCCTCAGGAAGATCCAACTCAAGATCGTCCAGATGCTCCTGAGCATCCTCCAGCCAGTCCTCTTCCTCCGACCAGCACAGCACGTAGCTCCAGCCGTCATCCAGCAGCGCCTCGAACTCCTCTTCGGTAATGCAGTCCTTGTCCCCCGGCCACTGCCGACCCAGCAGCATCACGCCGGGGATGTCTCTGGGCTTCATAATCTCATAGACCTCGCTGTAGAGCCTCTCGTCCAGATCCAGAATCAGGTATTCCGCCGTGGCAGTGGAGTGCAGCTCCTTCTGGCTTTCCGAGCGGGTATGCTCTATCATGCGCTGAAGCTCGTTTGACTCCGCCTCCAGCGACTCCACCTGATTCTGAAGCTGTGCGTATTGCTGAATGGAATCATTGCGGGCGTTACGGGCGAAAATAAACGCAACCCATACACCGCAGGTCAGCAGCAATGCGGCGATGAACATGATCCTTCTTCTCATTTGGATCTCCTCTCTCCTGAGGTATTATGCGGCGGCGCTGTCTGCCAGATGAATACCTGATGAGCCTTTTCGTGTAAAGATAATGTATCACACTCCGTGCCCCTTGTCCAGCCGCCCCTTTCTTTTTCCGCCGCTTACCCCAATATAATTTCCACCCACAGACATAGTCCCATGGGCTTTGTCTGCCGTCTGAATATTATTTTCTTCCCTCCCTTGATTTTTCAGTTTATTTAGAATATGATATTGTAGCTTGAAGGATAATGGTTGGATTGCCGCCCATGACGGGCAGCAGCACTACTTGAAGAAAGGAATACGTTCAGGACATGTCTAATCAAAGTCAGATTTCTCCCAGCACTGCGCCGGCTGCCGATACAAACATCAATTACAACGCCGCCGCTGCCGCTCTCCCCGAACGATTCGAAGACGAGATTGATCTCATGGCGCTGTTTCATCTTCTGATGCAGCGCATCGGAATCATTTTGCTGTGCCTGTCTCTGGGTGCCGGCCTTCTGGGGCTGTTTACTGCCCTGTTCATGACGCCCATGTACCGCTCTACGGCGACGATTTATATTTTCTCAACAGGAAACGAGGGCGCTACCATCACCGATCTGCAAATCGGCTCTCAGATGGCGCAGGATCTGGAGATCATCGGCACATCTCAGGCAGTGCTGCAGCAGGTGATTGACGACCTGAATCTGGATACGGACTATATCCACCTGAGAAAAATCATCACCGTCAGCAACCCTGTAGATTCCCACATGCTGCGCATCAGCGCCGTCAGCGCTGACCCCCGCCTTGCCGCAGACATCAGCAACAACCTCTCCGAGCACCTGCGGGAGCAGATTGCCGATGTTATGAACACGGACAAGCCCTCTGTGGTAGAGCGGGCCACTGTGTCCCCCACGCCCTACGCCCCCTCCATTCGCAGAAACGCCCTTCTGGGCGGCATCGCCGGAGCAGGCGTCGCCGTTGCCGTCATTGTGATTACCTTCCTTCTGGACGACACCATTAAGTCCAAGGAGGATGTCATGAAGTATCTGGAGCTGGAAACGCTGGCAGAGCTTCCCTATATCAAGGAGCTGGAATCCTCCACCGCAAACGAGAAGAAAAAGAAATCCCGGCTTTTCCGAATGAAGAAGGGCAGCGTCCCCAAAACCTCCTCTTCCTCCTCCACGGAGGGGAAGAAGGCCGCAAAAGCTGTCACCAAACGCTCTAAGTGAGTCTGGCAGGGTGCCTGCACAGATTCAGCAGGCATCCCGCCGCAGACAAACCATGTAATCATTAGAAAGAGAATTCTATGAGCATCCTTGCAGATATTCACTGTCACCTTGTCCCCTTTGTGGACGACGGCGCCGCCACCCTTGAAACCGCACTCAGGCTGCTGGAGCTTGAGGTGGAGCAGGGCGTCTGCGTCATCTGCGTCACCCCCCATCTGCGCCGGCGTATGTTTGAAACGCCGGACGAAGAGGTACGCCGTCAGTTTCTCCGCCTTCAGCAGGCGGCAAAGCAGGCGGAGCTTCCCCTTGAGCTGTATCTCAGCCGGGAGTATCACTGCGACGAGCTGTTCTGGCAGCACCTGAAAGAGGGCAGCATTATGCCTCTGGGCAACGGCAGCACCATATTGCTGGAGTTCTCCGGCTCCCACACCTATGAGCAGATTGCCGACGGCGTCCGCCGGGTGCAGGCTGAGGGTCTGACGCCTCTGCTGGCCCATGTGGAGCGCTACGGCGCTATCCGCCGCACCCCGGAAAATGCCCAGCGGCTGGCGGATGCCGGGGCGCTGCTGCAGTGCAACGCCGAATGCGTATTGGGCCGGGAGGGCTTCTGGGCAAAGCGTTTTGTCCACAATCTGATTCGCAGCAATCTCGTCTCCGTGATCGCCTCAGATGCCCATGACCCCGACCAGCGCATCCCCTCGCTGGGCGAGTGCGCCAGATATATGTCCAAAAAGTTCGGTAAGGATAGGGCGCTGATGCTGACAAGTACATCTCCCAGAAACATTCTGAACCTTGACCATTCCGAAAAAAGGAGCGTCATTCATGCAAAAGATTGAGATCAACTGGCAGGAGCTTCCCTATGCCCTCCGGGAGGAGATGAAGGTACTGCGTACCAACCTGAAATTCAGCGGGGCGGACAAGCGGGTCATTATGATGACCAGCGCCGCCAGCCACGAGGGAAAGTCCTCCGTGTGTCTGAATCTCTGCGTCAGCCTTGCCGAGCTGGGGCACCGGGTTCTTCTGGTTGACGCCGATATGCGCAAGTCCATGCTGAAGCACAAGGTAAAAAGGGGCGATGTCAGCGTGGGACTGTCCCACTTTCTCTCCGGTCAGCGCTCTCTGGACTCTGTATTCTGTGAGACGGACAACCCGCTGGTCTTTCTGGTGCCTGCCGGTGCCGCACCTCCCAACCCCTCCGAGCTGCTGAACGGTCAGTATATGACCGACCTGATAAAGTGGGCTAGAGATCAGTTTGACTATGTGATCGTGGACTGTCCCCCTCTGGGTCTGGTAACGGATGCGGCTGTGGTGGCTCCTGTCTGCGACGGCGCTATCATCCTTCTGGAGTGGGGCGCTATCCGCTACACCATGGCGCAGGAGGTTCTGCTGCGTCTGCGCACCACTCAGGTGCCCATTTTGGGTGTGATTATGAACAAGGTAGACGTGAGCAGCGGACGCTATTACCGCCGCTACGGCTACGGCAAGTACGGCTATTCCCGCTACAGCTACGGCAAGTATGGCCGCTACGGCTACGGTAAATACGGTTATTACAAGGAGTATTGAGTCTGCAAAAAGCACGGTGCCTTTCCGTCAGGCACCGTGCTTTTAAATCGCAGGCAAAGTCCGGTGTACTTTGCCTGCGAGCTTTGCATCCATGCTGCGCGCACTCACTGCGTTCGCACACTTGCATGGATAAAAGTATTTTTGCACCGAACTGAATTCGGTACAAAAATCATTTGACTTTATTCCGCCC
>CAJOOV010000212.1 GCA_905236265.1 uncultured Oscillospiraceae bacterium
CTCTGCCTCTTGCGCCGGGGCGGGCGCCGCCTCCGGTTCTTCCGGGGTCTCAGAGGAGGCAGGCTGAGGCACGGTTTGTGTATCGGAGACAGCTTCCTCTCCGGTCTCCGTCTGGGGTGCCGTTTTCTCAGCGCCGCCGGAGCAGGCACACAGAAAAACAGCCAGCGTCAGAGCAAGTACTCCTGCAAGGATACGGTTCATCTTTTTCATGGTAACGCACTCCCTCTTTTCCTGATTTGGCGTCCTTTGTTTGGCCTGCGAACAAAGGACTTTTCTCTTGTAGTTTACCAGAAGTAGTGGTATGATTTCCACAGATTCACAAATTCTCTCATTGAGTTATTTTGTGAATGACAAATACGAAGGGATGTATGCGCTATGCTTTCAGTGAGAATTAGCGATTTGTTTCGCTTGCTGCAGTGCAGCAACACGGAGATTGCCCGCTACGCCCACTGCTCACCCTCCCTGATTTCCAGACTGAAGAGCGGACTGAGTGAGCCTGAGCAATCCAGCCGCAGTGTGCTCCGGTTGGTTCAGGGGGTGTATGGGTATGCAGACTATGAAAACCTGCTGGAGGTGCTCAGGCAGTTGACCAAAGCGGGGGATACAACCCCCGAAACGCTCATCCCGGCCATGATCGGCTGGCTTTATGCGGAGCAGGATTATGTGCTCCCCCACACCATTACGCCGAAAAGCAAGCGCAGGGAGGAAAACCGCCGGCACAGCTTTGGGGCGAGACTGGATCAGATTATGACCCTTTTGGAGCTGTCCAACGGACAGCTTGCCGCTGCGCTGAATGTGGATGCGTCTCTGGTCAGCCGATACCGCAGCGGAATCTACCATCCCAACCGGAACGTCAGAATAAAGGAACGTCTGTCGGAGCTGCTTTTGCAGCGTGGGAAAAAGCAGGAGCGCAGGGAAGAGATGGCACAGCTTTGCGGAATAGACGCAAAGGAGCTCTCTGCGGAAAATCTGGAGGAATGGCTCTGCGAAGGGCTGGATGGGCATGAGGCCGGCACAGGGGAGACGCTGCTTCGCTCCATTGGAGGTGACGCAAAAAGACTGCCCCACAGCCCCCCGCAGCTTCCGCCCATTCGGGAGGAGGCGTTGTATTGGGGGACAGAGGGGCTGCGCAGTGCGGTGATTCGCTTTTTGGCAGATGCGGCGAAGGAGGGCGGCGAGCTGCTGCTCTATTCCGACGAGCCCATGGACTGGATGAGCGGTGAGAGGGTCTACTATGGGTTGTGGGCATCGCTGATGGCAGAGTGTGTCCAAAACGGGGTGCAGATGAAGATCATCCACAATGTAGACCGGATTGGTTCGGAGATGGTGTCAGCGATTCAGGGCTGGCTGCCGCTGTATCTGTCAGGCAGAATTGAGCCCTATCTGTTCGTCTCCCCCCGCAGCCCCCGTTTTTATCACACGGTTTTCTTACGCCCCGGAAAGGCGGGCATTCTGGGCTTTTTCCCGTCGGAGGCGGGGGAAGAGCGCTGGTATGACTATGTGACAGACCAAAAGCGGCTCACCGCCTTGGAGGCGGGCTACAGCGCCATGCTGCAGCGTGCCTCGCCGCTGATGAAGGTATATCCCGTGGAGAAGGCAGCTTCCTTCTGGCAATTCTGCGCCGAAACCTATCCCGCAAAATGGAGCTCCATTTTGGACGGCCTCTCCCTTCCCACCATGCCGGAGGGACTTTTGGACAGGATGCTTCTGCGCTCCGGTGTGACCGGGGAGCAAAGGGCGCAGCTTCTTGCCATCTGTTCAGAGCGGCGGAGACAACTGCGGGAGATGCTCTCCTGCGGCGTTGTAGAGGAGCTTGTCTCTCTCCCGAACCGGGAGACGGTGGCAAGGGGCGGCGTGATAATCAATCTGGGCGCAGAGCTGATTGACCTGTCCATCCCCTATACCCCGGAGGAGTATCAGCAGCACCTTGCAGCAATTCATGCCCTTGTGGACAGGGAGAAAAACTATCATCTCACCCTCCTGCCTCATGCTTCGTTTCAGGGGATGCAGGTGATAACGCTGAAGGATGCCGTGGCTGTCCTCCGGTGCCGGGAGCCTTATACCGCATTTGTTTTTCTCAACCGAACGCTCATGCACTCCGTCTCCGATTACAGCCATTCCCTGATGGAGCAATACGCCGCCAGCCGCCATGAGGTGATACAGGCGTTGGACGAATTGTGCAGGAGCCTGAACTGACTCCCATAGAGCAATGCACAAAGGCAGGTGCGCTCTGCTGTCTTTCTGCGTCTCCTGCCATGCTCCGATTTATTCTTCCAGATCAGAGCACACAGCCAACCTGTTGACATATGCAATCACACTTTTCCAAGTCAGCCGAACCCTCTCCCCTCCCCCTCTCCGTTTCCGGAAGTTGATGGATGGCTCTTATCCTCCCTGTCTTTCTCGCTTCATTACTCAAATGCAGTTCACTATGATCTGCGTTTGAGTGTTTTTTGTTCTGTCAGACAGAAAAGGCGGCACCCACATCATAAAGAGGAGGTGAATGAATGGATATTCGAGGTGAGAGCAAAGCTTATATCGTCCGTGAAGGCGTGACCATTTTGACCACATCTTCTCGATAGGGTTCAAATCGGGGCTGTAGGGCGGCAGATATACCACACGAAACCCAGTTCCTTCGAACAGTTTTTGAACGTCTTTAACGTGATGAGAGCGCAGATGATCCATAACAACGATGTCACCCGGTCTCAGAGTAGGCAATAGCGTCGTCTTGAGATAATCCACAAAACGAACTCCTGTTGTACCGCCAGAATAGGTGACAGTAGCTGTCGACCCGTCCAATCGCATCGAAGAGAGTACAGTGGTTGTTTGGGGTGTGTTGTTGAGCGGTGCATGGTCTTCAGCCCTTGCCTTGCAAACAGCACGTCCATATCGGCGGGTCATATCCGTGTTGACTCCGCTTTCATCCAGAAACACCAGATGCTCAATTTCAATGCTTTTGGAGCATTCCGCCCAGTCCCTGCGCTTTTCCTCTATATCGATGACGGTCACGCTCGCTTGCATGAAGCGTCTTTTTCTTGAAGCGGAATCCCATCGCCCGAACCGCTCGTTCC
>CAJOOV010000213.1 GCA_905236265.1 uncultured Oscillospiraceae bacterium
GTTTCAGGGCGAGTGGGATAAATTGCCGTAGGCACTCCTCTATTACAGCCCGTCTCGGAAACGTGCCGGTGGCACGTTTCAGGGCGAGTGGGATAAAATGCCGTAGGCACACCTCTGTGAAAGGCTGTCACGAAGTGACTGGGGGAGTTTGCAATGGAGTAACCGGGCGCACACTGTGCGCCCCTACAGAGGATAACCATATAACGCAATAAACCATTCCGGCGTTTCACTGAAACAAAAGCGTTAAAAATATAAAAACTTTCAAATATTATCTTGTGCCGGTTACTTTTTCTATGCTATAATAATATCGAGGATATATGGAGGTTTTGAGAACGGCTATGGGTACTTCCATTGTAGTGACATCCGGCAAGGGCGGCACAGGAAAAAGCTCCTTCACCGCAGGCGTGGCAGGCTGCCTTGCCCAGATGGGGCATGAGGTTTTATGTCTGGATATGGACATCGGCCTGCGCAATCTGGACATGGCGCTGGGGCTGACGGAGGGTGCGCTGATGGATTTCACGGATGTGCTGGCCGGGCGCTGCACCCTGCGCCGGGGCGCTGTGCGCCACCCTGTTCTGGAACACCTCTCCCTCCTCAGCGCACCTGTGACCCTGCCCAAAAATCCCGTCTCGGAGGCGGATATGCAGCGTCTGATGGAGGAGATCAAGGCCGGGTATGACTACTGCCTCATTGACTGCCCCGCAGGGATAGGCTCCGGGTTTGATCTGGCTGTGTGCGCCGCTGACCGGGCGGTGGTGGTGGCAAACACCGACCCGCTCACCATCCGGGCGGCGCAGTCGGCGGTCTCCCGGCTGGACAGGCGGCGTATTCCCGCCCATCTTGCCATGAACCGCATCACCCGGAAGTTTCTCCGCAGGCTGAACACCAACGTGGACGACGCTATGGATGCACTGGGTCTGCCCCTCATCGGGATTATCCCCGAGGACCCCAGAGTTACCTTTGCCGCCAGCAGCGGCACGCCGCTGGTTTTGCGGGAGCGCCGGGGGGCTGCCAAGGCCTACCACAATATTGCAAGACGGATTCAGGGGGAGCGGGTGCAGCCCATGCGTATCTGGTAACTGAAGGCTATCAAACGAAAAGGAGGGAATTTATGAATATAGCACTGATGAGCGATGAAAACCGGCAGGAGCTGATGGTTCAGTTCTGCATTGCCTACTGCGGCATTCTGTCCAAGCATGTCCTGTGCGCAACCCACACCACCGGGCGTATGGTGGCGGAGGCCACCGGGCTGGATGTACAGCTTTTACTCACCCACGACCACGGGGGCTGCCAGCAGATCGGCGCCCGCATTGCCTATAACGAGATTGATATGGTTCTCTTCTTCACCAGCCCGAAAAACGAGAGATACGAGGACGATCTGAACTATATCCGCCACCTGTGCGACGACAACAACATTCCCTACGCCACCAATCTGGGCACGGCGGAAATGCTGATTCAGGGGCTTGCCAGAGGCGATCTGGAATGGCGCAGCATTGTCCGCCCCGACAACGGAAAGAAGATTCTCTGAACCGGACAGTCCCCGCTGTATCCGGCGGCGGGGCGGAGCCGGACTGCACTGCGCTTCAAAGGGATACGAAACCGAAATGACCTTCCTGATACGGGCGATTTGTGAATCTCCCCTACGGTCAGCAACCTGTAGGGGCTGTCCACGAATGGCCCGTTGCTTATGAATCCAAGAAAGGACGCTGAACCATGGCAAAACTGAAACCCCACACCCTCTCCGGCTTTATGGAGCTGCTCCCCGCTCCCCAGCAGCAGATGGAGCGGATGATGTCCGTTCTCCGGGAGACCTATGCCCTCTACGGCTTTACCCCGCTGGACACCCCGGTGATTGAGGATGCCCAGATTCTGCTGGCCAAGGGCGGCGGCGAGACGGAGAAGCAGATCTACCGCTTCCAGAAGGGGGAGAGCGATCTGGCGCTGCGCTTTGACCTCACCGTTCCGCTGGCAAAGTATGTGGCGCTGAACTACGGCCAGCTTACCTTCCCCTTCCGCCGCTACCAGATCGGCAAGGTCTACCGGGGAGAGCGGGCCCAGCGGGGACGGTTCCGGGAGTTCTATCAGGCGGATATTGACATCATCGGGGACGGTGCGCTGGACATCATCAACGAGGCGGAGATTCCCGCCATCATCTACCGCACCTTCACCCGGCTGGGGCTGAAGCGGTTCTGCATCCGGGTGAACAACCGGAAGATTTTGAACGGCTTCTATGCCATGATGGGGCTGACGGACAAAAGTCAGGACATTATGCGCACGGTGGACAAGCTGGACAAGATCGGGGCAGAGAAGGTGGGGGAGATTCTCACTGAGGATGCCGGGCTCTCCCCGGAGCAGGCGGCTGAGGTGCTGCGCTTTATCTCCATCACCGGGGACAACGCCGCCGTGACCGCCGCTTTGGAGGGCTACGCCGGACAAAACGAGCTGTTCGACCAGGGCTTGGAGGAGCTGAAAACCGTCACCCGGTATCTCACGGACTTCGGCGTGGCGGCGGAGTGCTTCGCCGTTGACCTGACCATCGCCCGCGGGCTGGACTACTACACCGGCACGGTGTACGAGACGGTGATGCTGGACCACCCGGAGGTGGGCTCTGTGTGCTCCGGGGGACGGTATGACAATCTGGCGGAGTATTACACGGACAAAAAGCTCCCCGGCGTGGGCATCTCCATCGGCCTGACCCGGCTGTTCTACGTTTTGAACGAGCAGAAGCTGCTCAACCCCGACCTGCCCACCGCTCCGGCGGATGTGCTGGTGATTCCCATGTCCCCCCAGCAGCGGGGCTATGCCATCGCCGCCGCCACAAGGCTGCGTGATCTGGGCATCCGCACCCAGCTCTACAGCGAGCAGAAGAAGTTTAAGGCGAAGATCGCCTACGCCGCCAAGCTGGGCATTCCCTTTGCCCTGTTTCTGGGCGGCGACGAGGAGGCCGCCGGGACGATCACCTATAAGAATCTGAATCTGGGCGAGCAGAACACCGCCGATTTTGACACTGCCGCCGCTGCGATTCGTGCAGAGCTGTCCCGGCTGAATCAGGGCAGCGTCATCCGGGAGTGAGATGTGGCTTTCATCGGCGTGCTGATGTCTCTGGGCGTCATTGCCGCCCTTGCGTGGGTGCTTATTCCACGCCCCTCATGGGCAAACGTGCCCAGGAACTGCGAAAAAAACGAACCGCCACCAAACAGGAACGCCACCTGTGGTATGACTTTCTAAGGGACTTTCGTCCCCAGTTTAAGCGTCAGGTTGTAATTGACCGCTTCATCGTAGATTTCTATTGCCCCGCCGCAAAGCTGGTGATAGAATGAGACGGCTCCCAGCACGATACAGAGGACGGGCAGGCCGGCGATGAACAGCGCACTGAAATTCTTCAGAGCAGGGGACTGAGCGTGCTCCGCTTTCCCAATCTCCAAATCGACCGTGATTTCACACAGGTCTGTGACCATATCAGAAAAGAAACCCGGCGGAGGATTCCCTGAACCCGGATGCCGGGAGAGAAAAGAGGAAAAACTATGTTCCAATCCCGAACCCACACCTGCGGCGAGCTGCGCGAGAGCGACGCAGGCAAGCAAGTCACCCTTGTCGGCTGGCTGGAAAACACCCGCGAGGTGGGCAGCGGCTTCGCCTTCTGCGTCCTGCGGGACTTCTACGGCACCACCCAGTTCGTGGTGGAAAACGCCGAGACCATGGCAGTGGTGAAGCCCCTGAACAAGGAGTCCACCATCTCCGTCACCGGAACCGTCCGTGTCCGGGAGAGCCGCAACCCCAATATGCCCACCGGCGACATTGAGGTCGTCCCCTCCAAAATTCAGGTACTGGGGCGCTGCCGTTATAACGAGCTGCCCTTTGAGATCAACCGCAGCCGGGAGGCGGACGAGTCCCTGCGGCTGAAGTACCGGTATCTGGATCTGCGCAACCCCGCCGTGAAGCAGAATATCATCCTGCGCTGCAACGTGGTCTCCGCCCTGCGTCAGGCCATGACCGACGAGGGCTTTTTGGAGATCACCACCCCCATCCTCACCGCCTCCTCCCCCGAGGGCGCAAGAGACTATCTGGTGCCCGCCCGGAAGCACCCCGGCAAGTTCTATGCCCTGCCTCAAGCACCCCAGCAGTTCAAGCAATTGCTGATGACCTCCGGCTTCGACCGCTATTTTCAGATCGCCCCCTGCTTCCGGGACGAGGACGCCAGAGGCGACCGCTCCCCCGGCGAGTTCTACCAGTTGGACATGGAGATGGCCTTTGCCGGACAGGACGACGTGTTTGCGGTGATGGAGCGGGTGCTGCCCCCGGTGTTCGCCAAGTACGGCACCTATCATATCGCCTCCGAGGCGCCCTTCCGCCGCATCTCCTACCGGGATGCCATGGAGACCTACGGCACGGACAAGCCGGATCTGCGCATTGACCTGATCGTGCAGGACGTGAGCGGCCTGCTCTCCGACAGTGACTTCGCCCCCTTCCACGGCCAGACGGTGAAGGCGGTGGTGGTCTCCGGCTGCAAGCTGGCCCGGAAGGCCATTGACAAGCTCTGCGCCGAGGTGGAGGTGCAGGCGGGCTGCAAGCCCTACTGGGCAAAGGTGGACGAGTCCGGCGCCTTCGCAGGGGGCGTGGCCAAGTTCCTCAACGACAAAAAGGACGCTCTTACCCAGCGTCTGGGGCTGAAAACCGGGGACTTTATCGGCTTTGCCGCCGGAAAAACCGGGGATGCCCAAAAGACCGCCGGCGTGCTGCGCAATAAGCTGGGCGCTGCCGTGCCGGGACACATGGATAAGGAGCGCTACGAATTCTGCTGGATTGTGGACTTCCCCATGTACGAGATCGGGGAGGAGTCCGGGGAGCTGGAATTCTGCCATAACCCCTTCTCCATGCCCTCCGGCGGTCTGGAGACCCTGCTGAAGGCGGAGCGGGGCGAGCTTGACCCGCTGGAGATCATGGCTGATCAGTACGATCTGGTGTGCAACGGCGTGGAGCTGTCCTCCGGCGCTGTGCGCAACCACGACCCGGAGATTATGGTAAAAGCCTTCGAGCTGGTGCGTCTGGGGGAGGAGGACGTGAAGCGGAAGTTCCCCGCCATGTACAACGCCTTCTGCTACGGTGCGCCGCCCCACGCGGGCGTGGCCCCCGGCGTGGACCGCA